>CAYFVU010000015.1:0-1271 GCA_964346645.1 uncultured Spirochaetaceae bacterium
TGGGGTAAGGAAAATCGGCACTCGCCGAGAGCTGACCTCTGCCTCCATTGGGGCAAGCAGCTCGGCATGCAGGGCGAGGGCCTGCCGGGCAAGGCGAGTGAGGCGGTTGAGGATGGCCTGGCGGCTGACCGAGAGCCTACAGCCTGCCCTCGCCTCCTTCCCGTAAGGCAAAGTCTCTTCAAAACCACTGTATCTTCTCTTTGTCCCACTTGTCCTTTGCCGAGCGCCTCTCGGAAGGATAGCCGAGGGCGATTACGTTGAGGGGGACGATGTAGGTGGGCAGGTCCAGCAGGTCCTGAACGATATCGATACGCTCGTCGACCGGGTAGACTGCCGTCCAGACCGCCCCTAATCCACTTCCGTGTGCAGCGAGGAGGATGTTCTCCGTTGCGGCAGAGCAGTCCTGCACCCAGTACTCGCGCTCCTTCTCCCCGGTGGTCTTGCGAATGTCCCCGCAGACCGATATGGCCGCAGGTGCCCCGGAAAGCATCTTCGCATAGGGCAAGCGATCGGCTAAGGTGTCGAGCAACTCTCGCGAGGTAATGATCATGAATCTCCACGGCTGCATGTTTACCGCTGAAGGAGCGGCCATACCGGCCCTCACCAGCTCCTCCAATTGACCGTTGTCGACGGAGCTGTCGCTGAAATTTCGTATACTGGCGCGAGAAAATATCGCCTCATAAATATCCATATCTACTCCTTTACCGTCTTTACAGTTTCTTATCCAGTTTATACTATAGCATACGATATGACGACGCATAAGGAAAGGAGGTCTCTCTATGGGTAGAGGCGACAGAAGGTCTAAGCGAGGAAAGATTTGGCGTAAGTCCTACGGAAAGACCCGACCCCGCAACAAGAAAAAGAAATAGGGATCATTCTATGATACCGCAAAAAGTCGTTTCGGTTCTCGATTCCTACGGACTGACGGCTCTCGAGTTCGAGGATGGAAGCACGCCGACCGCCGAAACGGCAGCCGCCAAGATCGGTGTCGCCGTGGGGCAGATCGCCAAATCGATTCTCATGCGGGGTAAGGACGGTCGGCACCGTCTCTTTCTCCTCCCCGGAGACAGGCGTATCTCCTCGAAGAAGGTGAAACAGCTGACCGGCGTGAAACACAGCATGAGCGGCGCGGAGGAGACCTACGAGGTCACCGGCTTCTATCCCGGAGGTGTATGCCCCTTCGGTGTCAACGGTGTGGACATATTCCTCGACAGGAGTCTCGCAGACTACGACACCATCTATCCGGCCGCCGGCAACGACGCAACGGGCGT
>CAYFVU010000015.1:1371-19183 GCA_964346645.1 uncultured Spirochaetaceae bacterium
TTCGGGCTCTGGATCGGCCGCTTCGGGTTATAGACCGGGCACTCCGAGTTTTCCGCCGGACGGTCAATCGAGCGCCTCGAGACGTCTTGCCTCCGATCGTACCCTCCCCTGTTTACTCCGGCGAGAAAAACCACTACCATTTAGCTTATAAGAAGGGGGACCTATGTACACATTAGCATTCGTACTTCTGGTACTCGCGGGGGGCATCATTGCCTACCTCGGTCACCAGAAAGAAAAAAAGCTCCTCACCGCGTTAGGTATCCTGATCGCGGTGGGAACAATTATCTTCTTCTGGTTCATGGGGTTCTGGGCCGAGAAACTCTGGTTTCAGTATCTCGGACACGAGCGCAGATTCTGGACGATTATCATTGCGAGGATCACCGCCGGCCTCGGAGGACTAATAATCGGAGGCGGTGTGCTGTACCTGCTGACGCTCTTCATCCGGCGGGTGCACAGGGCGGTGCGATACATCGCCGCAGGTATAGGAGGCTTGTACGGACTGGCAACCTCCGCCTCATCCTGGGACGTGATAATGAAGTTCATCAACCGAAGCTCCGCAGGGATGAGCGAGCCTATACTCGGAAAGGATGCGGGATTCTACCTCTTCACCCTCCCCTTCCTCGAATATCTCTACTCCCTCTTTTTCGTGCTGATCCTGATATTCCTCATCGTCGCCGCGATCTCCTCATCCAAGGAGATCGCCCCGTACCTCTCGAAGCTCAGGCTCCCGCGCGAAGGGCAGGAGGAGGACAGAACGCCCACTCCTCCCGAATCGGGCCGGGCCTTCGTCGCAGGAGGATTCCTGCTCTTAGTAACCCTTGCGGCGGGGAAGCTGATCTCGAGGTACCAGCTGCTCTACTCTCAGCACGGTGTGGTATTCGGCCCCGGATGGACGGACGTGAACATCCGGCTGCCGGCCTACTATCTCGCGGCGGCGGTTGCGCTGATAGGTGCAATCCTGCTGCTCATTCCCGCGGTTCGTAACCGTCTTTCCAAGTGGCTTCCGAATGGAATGTTCTCTTCGCTACCCGGTGCCGCAGGGCCCGCAGCCGTGCTCTTCGGCGTGGTCATACTGGTCTGGTTCCTCTCCATCAACATCGTCCCGGCGGTCTTTCAGTCGCTGAGGGTCGAGCCGAACGAGATATCCTTCGAGAAGCAGTACATAGAGAACAACATCGAGATGACCCGCTACGGCTTCGGCCTGGACAAGCTTACCGAGAAGGACTTCCCTGTCACCGGAGACTTTACCGAGCAGACGACCGAGGACAACCCCGGGATCATGTCGAACATACGGCTCTGGGACTGGCGGGCCCTCGACTCGGTCTACCAGCAGTTCCAGGAGATACGCCTCTACTACGAGTTCAAGAACATCGACATAGACCGCTACCAAATCGGCGACGAGTACCGTTCGGTCATGGTCTCGGCCCGCGAGATGGAACCCAACAACCTTCCCGCCGAGAGCCAGACCTTCGTGAACAAACGCTACAAGTACACCCACGGCTACGGCATCACGATGAACACGGTAAACGAGTTTACCGAAAACGGTCTGCCGAACTTCCTCATCAAGGACATTCCCCCGAAGGAGACCCACGAGTCGCTGAAGGTCGAGCGACCGGAGATATACTACGGCGAGCTCACCGACTCCTACGTCATCACCAACAGCGATGAGCAGGAGTTCGACTACCCGAGTGGAGAGCAGAATCAGTACGTCCGCTACCAGGGCACGGGAGGCGTGCCGGTGAGCAACTTCTTCCGCAAGCTGCTGCTCGGTTGGAAGCTCGACGGCACCAGCTTCCTCTTCTCCGACTACCAGACCAATGAGAGCCGGGTCATGTACAACCGGCATATCATCGAGCGTGCCAAGAAAACCGCGCCCTTTCTCCGATTCGACTCCGATCCGTACATCACCCTGGTAAACGGGGAGCTGCGCTGGATACTCGACGCCTACACGGTCTCCGCTGACTTCCCCTACAGTCAGCACTACGGCGACAACGTGCTCATAAAGAGCGCGTGGGACGAGCAGGGACGGACGAGCTCCGCCGCCGGAGACAAGCTCAACTACATCCGCAACTCGGTTAAGACGGTCATAAATCCCTACAACGGCGATATCGACTTCTACATCTACGACGAGAGCGACGTACTGATACAGGTCTGGCAGAAGATCTTTCCCGACCTCTTCAAGTCGAAGGAGCAGATGCCGCAGGAGATAGTGAAGCACGTGCGCTACCCCGCCGACTACCTCCTCATTCAGGGATCGGTCTATGCGAAGTACCACATGACCGACTCCGAGGTCTTCTACAATCAGGAGGACCTCTGGGTGAGGGCCACGGAGAAGTACTACAACGACATACAGCCCGTCGACCCTTACTACGTAATGTGGGAGCGGCCGGGAAGCGACAAGCCCGAGTTCGTGGTGATGATGCCCTTTACCCCGAAGAACCGGCAGGTGCTTATTGGCTGGATCGCCGGCATGTGCGACCCGGAGAACTACGGCGAGTTTATCAGCTACAAATTTCCCAAGGAGAAACGGGTCCTCGGCCCGCAGCAGGTCGAGACGAAGATCGACCAGGACAGATACCTCTCCGGCCAGCTCTCCCTCTGGGACCAGCGCGGTTCGAACGTAATCCGCGGAAACGTACTCGTCATTCCGATGGACGAGACGGTACTCTACGTCGAACCGATCTACCTGCAGTCCGACACCGCCGCATATCCGGAGCTACGGATCGTAGCGGTCATGCACGAGGACAACCTCTCCTACGCGAACAACTTCGAGGATGCGCTGCGCGGCCTTTATAGAGAGGACGTAGATCCCAAGGATTTGCTCGGACCTCAGCCCGGTCAGGATGGAGGCGCACAGGGACAGCAGGCCGGTGCACAGCAGGCAGCGGCTCAGCAGACTCAGACTCAACAGGGAGCAACCGGTCAGGCAGCCGCGCCCACCGGCGAAGCCGCACAGACGATCGACGCATTGATAAACCAGGCGAACGACGCCTTCGACACCTACTTCGAGCTTTTAGGCGAGCGGAATTACGGTGAGGCCTCTTCCGAGCTCGACCGGCTCGAGCGGCTGCTGAACCGGCTTTCCGAGCAGAGCTCTCAGCAGCAGGGAGGCGAGTAAATCGATGTAAGAGCCGCGCCGATTTTCAGAGGCGCGGCTCCCTCGTAGAATATCCGGTACTATGAGTGACTATCTCTTTACCAGCAATCCTCCCGCGGCGGCGGTGAGGGACGGTAATTTCGATGAGGAATACACCGTGCTTCCCGAAGGAGCTGCCGTATGGAAGAGCTGGAGCGAGCTCAGCGGGCTTCTTGCCACTCGATGAGAAATCGGCCCTTTGCCCGGCGGCCGTGGACCGTGAGGCGGATCTTATCGCCCTTCTGCAGCTCCATTTCGAGAGTTCTCGACTCTCCGCCGATGCTGAAAGGCTCTTCGCCTGCTGCATCGACTTCCAGAGTGAGGCTTCCGCGCTCTATCTCCGGTTTCCAGCGTAGCTGCACCAACTGATCCTCATTGGCCTTCAGCACGCGCTCCTTCTCTCCCGAGAAGAAGAAGAAGCGGGCCGCGGTGCTCGTGGTGCTGTTGGTCTCGACCCAGAGAATCCGGGCCTCGTCGTCGAGCACCTTCATGCCGATCGCCAGAATGAGCAGGGGAATCCCTATGAGTAGTATCCGCTTTACGTCGGCTTTCTTCTTTACGCCGGCCACTTTTTTCTTTTCGTCGGCTTTCTTCTTTACGCCGGCCACTTTTTTCTCCGCCATAAAACCGACCCCTATTCCGTCGTGACCACGTTCTGCGCATAGTTGAGGTAGCCGGTAGAGACGGAGGCACCGAAGAAGTCGGAGAGATACGAGGCGAGCTCGTCGCGGGCGGCGATTACATGACCCTTGTTTATTCCCTCGAAACCGTCTATCGGCATGATGAGTCTCGAGCTGTTCTTCTTTATTTTACCTCGCTCGCTCTGCCACCAGATCCACTTTCTCGTTTTGATATTCTTTCCCGAGGCGTAGACGACCTCCCCCGGCTCTATCGCCTCCTGCTGCTCTCCTTCGCCCTCGCCGTAGGGATTGAACGTGTCTCCATCCTCTGCGAAACGAACGTCCAGCCGGTCGTCGACGGCATCCATGTCGTAGGCGCCGATCGGTACGAGGTATTTGAGAGAGATGGCGGTTACCAGATCGCTGATGGGATTTATCATGGGAATGCCTCTCCCCAGTGATGCCTGAGTGAGGAGGTATTCGATGGAACTGGTATGCTGATCGGGATCTATGCCCAGCTTCTCTATGGCCTCTCGGTAGGGCTGGACGGGGCCGGACAGAGAGGCCGGCTCGCCTCCGAGCTTCTCCCGCACCTGCGCCATATTCTCGGCTAAGAGCTGTTCGACCTCCGGATGTTGATCTCCGTTTCGCACGCCCTCGGCAATCACGAGACCGACGCAGTAGTTCATCATGACGGAAAAGAGTGTTTCGTCTACAGCAAATGTCATTACCCGAGCCTAACGCAAACGGCCCAAAGCTTCAATGGCTTGACCGTCACACTGCCTTCTCCTATCATACCGGTTGAAAAGGAGGCTGCCGGCGTGCTCATCTACATCCTGTTTCTCCTCGGCTTTCCGCTCCTCATAGGCGGGGCCTATGCGACCGTTCGCGGTGCCTCGACCATAGCCCTCAAGCTCGGCGTCTCGGAGCTCGTCATCGGGCTGACGGTGGTCGCCCTCGGCACCTCGGCGCCCGAGCTGCTCGTCTCCACCTTCGCCGCTTTCAAGGGCAGCCCGGATGTGGGAACCGGCAACATCATCGGCTCCAACATCTCGAACCTCCTCCTGATCCTCGGCGTCGCCTCCGTCATCACCCCCCTCAAGATGCAGAAGAGCATACGCTGGAGGGAGATCCCCTTCACCCTCCTCGCCACCATAGTACTGATGGTCGTCGCGAACGATACCATTCTCGCAGGAAGGGTACAGAACTCTCTCGACCTGAGCGACGGACTCATCCTGCTCGGATTCTTCGCCATCTACCTCTACTATATATTCAGCCTCACCAAAGAGAAAAACGAGACGGGAGAGAAGGTGGAGACCACCTCTCTGCCGCTCGCCATCGTGCTGGTCGTCGCAGGGATCGTCGGTCTCGGACTAGGCGGACAGTGGCTCGTCGACGGTGCGTCCACGATCGCCCTGCGGCTCGGCATGAGCGAGGCTCTCATAGGCCTGACAATCGTCGCCCTCGGCACGTCACTGCCCGAGCTCGCCACCTCCGTTACTGCGGCCCTCCGAGGCAATGCCGACATGGCGGTGGGGAACGTGGTCGGCTCGAATGTCTTCAACATCCTCTGGATCCTCGGCTTTTCCTCCATGCTCCACGAGATCAACTACAATCTGACCCTGAACGCCGATATGGTCTTCCTGATCCTCATCACCCTCGTCTTCTTTCTCTTTACCTTTACCGGAGGAAAACACCGCATCGACAGGCTCGAGGGGGGCCTGTTTCTCCTCTGTTACGTGGTCTACATCGTCCTCGTGGTGATCCGCGGCTGATGAAGGAGTCGGAGCTCTATCCGCCGCTGAGGGCCTACTTGGAAGCTCAGGGCTACCGTGTCCACAGCGAGGTGAGAGGCTGCGACCTCGTGGCCCGGAGGGGAGAAGAGCTGATAGTCGTCGAGCTGAAGAGCTCCTTCAGCCTCGCCCTCCTCGCACAGGCGGCAGAGCGTAAGGAGCTCACCGATTCGGTCTACGTGGCGGTCCCCGTGCCGGAGGGTAAACGCCTGCCTGCAAATTACCGCCGGACGAAGGGGCTGCTCAGGCGCCTCGAGCTCGGCTGCATCCTCATCGACCTCTTGAAAACGAAGCGGAAGATCCGCCTCAGCCTTCACCCCGAGCCCTTTGTCGAGCGGAGGAGCCCGAAGAGACGGCGCGCGCTGCTGCGGGAGATCGACGGCAGGTACGCGGAGTTCGACCTGGCGGGACAGCCCTCGACGACGGAGCGGATCACCGCCTACAAACAGCAGTCCATACGGATCGCCATGCTGCTCGCCGAGCACGGTCCGCTCTCCCCGAAGGCCTTGCGCGATCTCGGCGCGAGCGGCAAGAGTCAGCCCATTCTCTCGGCGAATGTCTACGGATGGTTCGACCGTCGGCGCAGAGGAGTCTATGCGCTCAACGAAGCCGGCCGCGAAGCGCTCGCGCATTACCGGGAGGTGGTCGACGCCATCTCACGGGAGCTCATTCAGCACACTGGTTCTCAAGAATAGTGTTTCCGACTGGCTCCTGCGCTTACTCCTCGGGAAATGAGACGAGGCAGCGGGTGTAGACCTCTTCGAGCCACTGTGCACGCATCTCGCCGGTACTGAAGATCAGCTCGTAGAACTCGATAAACTCGACCTCATCCATACCGCTCTCTACGAAGACGTAGTCCCGCCAGATCTTGCGCATGGGGTAGCCGAGCTCCATTTCCACGGAGGGGGGACAGTCGGAGGTGGTGATGACGAGGGCCCGTTTGCCGCCGAGAAGGCCGATCATTTCACCGGGCTCTCCCTCCTCTCCCGCATAACGAAAGGCCACTCCGGTTCGAATGACCCTGTCGATCCAGCCCTTGAGGATCGCCGGCGGCTGATCCCGCCAGTTCGGATGAATCACCACCACCGCGCCGCACTCGCCGAGCTCGCGGCAGTGCTCACCGAGCAGCCCCTGCGGTTCGTAGTCTTCGCCGAGCTCCTCGGTCTTCAAGAGCGGGTCGAACTCCTCTGCGTAGAGATCGTGAAACCGTATCTCGTGGCCGTTCTCCTCTATCGCCTTTAAAACTTTTTCGGAGATGGCATGGTTAAAACTCTTCTCGTTCGGATGTGCGAGCAGTACCAGTATCTTCATCTCTTCTCCTTCCCGCGGGAGTATAGCACGGCCCATCGCTTGTGAACACCGGGCCATTTCACGTATAGTGTGATGTATGAACACTCGCTATCTGCAACGGATCTCACAGGAGCTCTCCCTGCCGAAGGGGAGCGTCGAGCACACGGTAGAGTTGCTCGACCAGGATGCAACGGTTCCCTTTATCGCCCGCTACAGAAAGGAGGCGACCGGAGGTCTCGACGAGGTGGAGATCCGCGCCGTTTCCGAAGCAGCGGAGAAGTACCGCGGCTTAGAGAAGCGCCGCACCACCATTCTCAAGACCATAGAGGAGCAGGGGCAGCTCGACGAGGCTCTTCGCGCACGAATCGAAGCCTGCATGGATCCGAAGGAGCTGGAGGATCTCTACCTGCCCTACAAGCCCAAGCGGAAGACCCGCGGCAGCAGGGCGAGGGAACTCGGACTCGCGTCCCTGGCGCTTCGTCTGCTGGAGGCGAAGACGAACGGGGAGCTGAGGGCCGAGGCCGAGTCTTTCGTCGGCGAAGAGGTCCCGTCTGCCGAGGCGGCCATCGCGGGCGCGCGGGACATCATCGCCGAGCTGGCGGCGGAATCGGCGGAGGCGAGATTACGGCTCCGCTCGCTCTATGCGAAGGAGGCGATCATCTCCTCCTCGGTGGTGAAGAAGAAAAAAGAGGCGGGGGCGAAGTACCGCGACTACTTCGAGTGGAGCGAGCGATTCACCGGCTGTCCCGCGCACAGGTACCTGGCGCTTAGGCGCGGCGAGTCCGAGGGCATCCTGCGGGTGAGCGTGGGGCCCGGCGATACGAAGCGGGCGCTGCAGATCCTGAAGGAGAGCTTCGCCGCTGAGCTCCCCGATTTCATCGCTCGCCTCTCGGATGGTGCTCAGAAGCGAGAGGCAATCCCCGCACCGGCTGGTTCGACCGAACAGGTTGCCGCGGCACTCGAAGATAGTTTCGAGAGGCTCATCGCTCCCTCGTTGGAAAACGAGTTCCGCGCCGAGAAGAAAAAACAGGCCGACGAGGAGTCGATCGGCGTCTTTGCGACCAATTTGCGACAGCTCCTCCTCGCGCCGCCGCTCGGCAGAAAGCGGGTGCTCGCCGCGGATCCGGGCTACCGCACAGGCTGCAAGATAGTCTGCCTCGACGAGCGGGGAATGCTTCTCGCCAACACGACCATCTACCCGCACGAGCCGCAAAGGCGGTGGGACGAGGCCCTTGCGACCGTCTCCGAGCTCCTCGTCGAGCACCGCATCGATGCCATCGCGGTGGGCAACGGCACAGCCGGCAGGGAAACGGAGAGGCTCATGCGGGAAGCCGCTGCAGCGGGGAAGGAGGGTAAGGGGGACCGCAGGATTCCGGTTTTCCTCGTCAGCGAAGACGGCGCCTCGGTCTACTCCGCCTCTGATATCGGCCGCCGGGAGTTTCCGGATTACGATGTGACGGTGCGCGGGGCGGTCTCCATCGGAAGACGTCTCATGGACCCGCTCTCGGAGCTCGTCAAGATCGATCCGAAGGCGCTCGGCATAGGCCAATATCAACACGATGTCGACCAGAAGGCGTTGAAGAAGTCCCTCGACGCAGTGGTCGAGTCTTGCGTGAATTCGGTCGGTGTCGATCTCGAAACTGCGGGAGAGTACCTCCTGCGCTACGTCTCGGGACTCGGACCGAAGCTTGCGCAGGCGATCGTCGCATTCAGATCGGAACAGGGCTCATTCTCCTCGCGCGAAGAGCTTCGCCGGGTACCGGGCCTCGGGCCGAAGGCGTTTCAACAGTGCGCCGGCTTTCTCCGCATTTCCGGTGCAGAGAACCCCCTCGACGGCTCGGCGGTACACCCCGAGTCCTACCACATCGTGGAGCAGATGGCCGCAGACCTCTCCGTCACTTCGAAGGAGTTGATGGAGGATGCATCACTCCGGGCCAGCATCGAGCCCGCCGACTACGTGACGGAATCAACGGGACTGCCCACTCTGCAGGACATAATGGAGGAGTTGGCTCGACCCGGCCGCGACCCCCGCTCCGCAGTCGAGGAGTTCTCCTTTCGAGAGGATATCTCCTCCATCGATGACCTGAGCGAGGAGATGATCCTCCCGGGAAGGGTCAGCAACCTCACCCGTTTCGGCGCCTTCGTCGATATCGGGATCAAGACCAACGGCCTCGTACACATCTCCGAACTTGCCGAACGTTACGTGCGTGATCCCGCGGAGGTGGTCTCGCTCGGCGAGGAGATCAGGGTACGGGTTATCGACATAGACAAGAATAGAAAGAGAATCGCCCTCTCTCTGAAGGGCGTGGAGGAATAGTAATGAAGGTACCGACGAAAGAGAACGAGAGGCTGGAGCTGACGCTGGAAGCGGTGAACGCGCATGTGGAGTTGAACGCCGTCCTCGAAGCCTGCAACATCATGGCGGTAAAACGGCTCGGGATGTCGGACCATGGCAACACCCATGTCACCATCGTTGCCAATCTCGCGGTGAAGATCCTGCGAAACCTCATAGAGGCGGGCGTAAAACCGAGCATCGTCGAAGATTGGGAGCTCGAGGAGAAGGATGCGGAGGTCATCGTCTTTCTCGCGAGCATCATGCACGACCTCGGCAACAGCGTTCACCGGGATCTCCACGACGACATCGGCATAAACCTCGCCGTCCACATACTCCCGGATGTCTTGAAAGAAGCCTACCCGGACCGCCGAATTCGCCAGATCATCACAACCGAGACGATGCACGCGATGGTGGCTCACGACACCGAGGTAGAGGTACACACTGTCGAGGCCGGCGTGGTGAGAGTCGCCGACGGGCTAGACATGAAAAAGGGCCGGGCGAGAATCGGCTTCGAATCAGGGAAGAAGGACATTCACAGCATCAGCGCAATGGCCATAGAGGATGTACGGCTGCTGAAGGCGGAAAACGACAAGCCGGTCCGTGTAGAGATCGTCATGAGCGACGCCGCCGGCGTCTTTCAGGTCGACTATCTGTTGAAGAAAAAGATAAAAGGTTCGGGACTCGAACAACACGTCGAGATAGTGGCGAAGATAAGCCAGGAAACGGGCAACGAGCACCCGATCGAGACCTATCGCATAGGGTAATTTGTGGTTCAAAGCTTGGGGATGAGGATTAGTCACTCGCCGTGGACTAACTCACCCACGCATACACCCACATCGGAAGGTGCCAACACACACCGATCGCGAGTGAGCTAAGCCCTCAATTCTGCCATCCCCAAGCTTTGAACCACTCATCTTGGTCTAAAGCCGCCGGGCCCTCAAGAGAGGGCAACGGCGGCCTCGGAGATGTGACAGGCGACTACGCTATTTCCTCGTCGTGTAGGTACCCTTGAGCCCGTACTTGTCGGTCAGGTGGGCAATGAGGTTGAACGCAACCTCCTGCGCCTTCGACGAGTCGATGTTTCCGCTCAGATCGACCACTCGGTTCCTCGGAAAGAAGCAGGCTCCGTAGACTATGGCCTCGTCGGTAGCGACCTCGTAATAGGTTGCGCTGAGGGCCACGTATTTGCCGCCGAGGTAGAAGCCGCGCTGCGGGACATGGCTGCAGTCCTTTTCGAACTCGAAGTCGATATTCTCCTTGCTGTTCAGATCCTCATGACAGACAAAGTTGATGCGGTAGGTTATCTTCATACACCCTCTCCTTAACTTAAACGTTTACGTAATCCATCATAAGACCTAACACGCCGTGGTGCAAACAAAATATGAAAAAATGCGAGTTGCCGAGAGAAACACTACTCCGATCCCCATGCCGGGCCCAGGGCAAGGGTCATACCACCTTGACCCGACATCTCGGGCAGAGGCGCATCGTCGAACGTTCGGACTCCCATTGTCGGGCCGCGGAAAAACCACTACTATAGGGAAAACGACAGCGAGGTGATATATGAACAGGGGAGCCTTTTTCGACATAGACGGAACTCTCCACCGCAACTCTCTCCTCATCGAACACTTCAAGAAGCTGGTGAAATACGAGGTGATCGACCCTCGCATGTGGCATTCGAATGTAAAGTACACCTACAAGGAGTGGCGCAAACGGGTACGGGACTACGAGGACTACATGATCGAGCTCATCGACATTTACGTGAATGCGCTGAAGGGTATGAAGAAGGAAGACCTCGAGTTCATCTCCAACCAGGTGATCAAGCTCAACGGAGAGATCGTCTACAAGTTCACCCGAGACTGCATACGCAAGCACAGGGAGAGCGGGGTAAAGGTCTTCTTCATATCCGGGAGCCCGAACTTCCTCGTATCGAAAATGGCGAAGAAATACGAGGTAGACGCCTACCGCGGGTCGGAGTACGTCGTTGACGAAGAGGGGAAATTCACCGGCGAAGTGATACCTATGTGGGATTCTGCAAGCAAGAACACCGCGGTAAAGCGATTGGTGCATGAGTTCGATATCGACCTCGACGAGAGCTACGCCTACGGAGACACGGAGGGAGATATTTCCATGTTGAAGATGGTACGTCATCCGGTGGCGATTAATCCCACCCACGAGCTCGTGGAGCATCTCAAGAACGACGAGGAACTCTCATCTCGCGCCCGAATAATAGTCGAGAGGAAGGATGTGATCTACAGCCTCACCCCGGATGTGGAGCTCATAGAGGATTGATCGATGCGTTATACCTGCCTCTTGATCGACCACGACGACACCACCGTGGATAGCACCCCTTCCATACATCATCCCGCTCACATTGCACAGATGAAGAGGCTGGGACGGGAGGATCTAATCATGTCGCTGGAGGACTGGTTCAGGATCAACTACAGTCCCGGTCTCCGTCCGTATATCGACGAGGTCTTCGGACTGAGCGAGAGCGAGAAACAGATCTGTCACGAGGTCTGGAGAGAGCACACCACCTCGGCTACTCCGCCCTTCTTCGCGGGAATTCTCGCCTTCCTGCGGAGGTACCGCGAGCGGGGAGGAGTAATCGTGGTGGTTTCCCACTCCGAGGAGGACATCATCCGGCGCCACTACGCCTCGCAGAACGAGGTCCCCGGCTTCATGCCTGATCTCATCATCGGCTGGAACGGCGACGGCAAGATGAACAAGCCCTACATTTGGCCGGTCGACCGGGTAATCGAAGAGTTCGATCTCAAGAGAGAGGATCTGCTTGTGGTCGACGATTTGCAGCCCGGCATCACCATGGCGAGGAGTGCGGGCGTAGATTCGGTTGCCGTCGGCTGGAGCCACGGGCTCGAGGAGATAAAGAGGGACATCTCCCGCAAGAGCACCTACTACGCCGACACGCTCGCGGAGCTCGAGCAGATCGTCATCGGAAGCACCGGCAGCGCTCCCGATAGCGCGTAGTAATCCCGCACCGCGGAGGAGCTGGAAGAGCCGGAAGGGACACGGCAGCAGGCACCGGCGCATATTCCCGCCTCTCCTTTATTCCCACCTCTCCTCTATTCCTGCTTCTCCTTCCATACCGCGAGAATAAAGAGGTAGTCGGCGAGTCTATTCATATAGTTCTGTGCCGGAATGAGTTGTGAGAGGCCGCGGTCGCGGATACAGGTCACGACACGGCGTTCGGCCCTCCTGCAGATGGTCCTGGCGACGTGTATATGCGAGGAGAGGCTGGTCTCACCCGGCCGGATGAACTCGGAGGGTATCTGCGTCTTCTTCATGAGCCGGGCCTCCTCCCTCTCCAGCTTCTCCACCTCCTCCTTGCCGATCTTAGGAGCTGCTTCGAACAGCTTCGACCTCTTGGGAACGGCGACCATGCCGGAGACGATCTGCAGCGTCTTCTGTATCTCTGCGAGTATCTCCGCATTCTTGCGATCCATTCCCGAACGGACCAATCCCAAATAGCTGACGAGCTCATCGAGGGCACCGAGAGTCTCGAAGTAGAGGTCGTCCTTCCGCCTCCGTTCTCCGTCGGCAAGGCTGCTCTCGCCGGTATCCCCGCCCCTCGTGGTAATCTGTGAGAATTCGTATTCGACCATAGCCCCACCATAGCCTACCGGCGGATTATTTGGAAGGGAGTTCGCGGGAGAAATGTCTTTTGCCGGCCTATTGCGTGTCTCTTTTCGAGGTTGGCTACTACCTCCCTCCCACCGTCTTTACCGAGGCAAGTGACGATACGGTCATCTCTGTAGAGGAGATATTCGGCCCTGTGCTCACCGGGTTGCCTCCCGGTTGAAAAGTGGAGTAGTATGGATCAACATGTACTATATGTTTCAACCGAACGTGCCCTTCGGCAGCTGCAAGCAGAGCGGCTACGGAAGGGACAACGGCGAGGAGGCGGTCGAGGCCTTTACCATGGTAAAACCCGTCTGGATAAAGACCGACTGATTCGATTACAGGAGCAATGGAAAGGATAATCGAGGCCCGCAACATAACCGCCTACCGTGGCGAAACGCGGGTATTCGACGGACTCACCCTCGAGATCCCGCAGGGGGCTAACACGGCCATTCTCGGCCCAAACGGATCGGGCAAGACCTCCCTTCTCAAACTCATCTCGAGGGAGATCCACCCCGTGGTGCAGGAGGGGAGCCGGCTGCACATTTTCGGGAGGAAGCTCTACAACGTCTGGGAGCTCCGTGGACGCTTGGGCATCGTTTCGCACGATCTGCAGAGCTCCTATTTGGAGGGAGCTCAGGGAATCAATGTCCTCCTCTCCGGCTACTACTCCGGCAACGACATCTCCTCTCACATGGTCTTCTCGGAGGAGCAGCGCAGCGCGGCACTTCGTACGATGGAGCGTTTGGAGGTCGACCACCTCGCCGACAGGAGGTTCGGAGAGATGTCAACGGGACAGCAGAGACGCTGCCTGCTCGGCCGGGCCCTCGTGCACGATCCCGACGCGCTCCTCCTCGACGAGCCTACCGAGGGGCTCGACGTAAAGGCCTCGTTCCAGTACTTTGACATCGTGCGCCGGCTCATCACCGAGGGCAAGACGCTCATCCTCGTGACGCACCACATACACGAGATCCTGCCGGAGATCGAGAGGGTCGTACTGCTGAAGGAAGGCAGAGTCGTCGGAGACGGGAGGAAGAAAGAGGTGCTCAGCTCCTCCGGTCTCAGCGATCTTTTCGATTATCCCCTGGAGGTGGGCAGGCACAACGGCTTCTACCAGGTGGTTCCGGCCGGCGGGTGGTCGTCTTACACGCCGCTGTAGTTGTATTTCGCTATAGCCGTATTTCGCTATAGCCGTATTTCACTGTAGTCGTATTTCACTGCAGCCGCATTCAAGCGCAGTCTTTTTCCGCCATAGTAGTAGGGTAACGAGAGCAGAGGAGGTGCCATCGTGGTATTGAAAAAGTTATTCGGTTTCGGAAAGAATCGTAGAATCGTCTATACCCTCAGCGGAGGCGCCGCCTACGGGTATGCGCACATTGGCGTGCTCAAATTCCTCGAAGAGTACAATCTCTCCCCACAGGCAATCGTCGGCACCTCGATGGGAGCCGTAGTAGGCGGACTCTACGCCTGCGGACTCAGCCCGGTAGAGATCGAGACGGTTGCGCATCGCCTGCGCTCGACGGAGCTCATGCGGCTCTTCTTTCCCTCGTTTCCGCGGGGAGGCATCGTCGACTCCGAAGGCGCGCGCGATTTTCTCTCCCGCTACATAGGCGACCGGAGAGTCGAGGAGCTCCCGATCGACTTTCGAACCGTCGCCGTTGACATCTACACCGGCGAGGTGGTGATCTTCGACCACGGACCCGTGTTAGATGCAATACTCGCCTCCATGTCTATTCCCGCGATCTTCAATCCCTACCGTTATCGAGGCCGCTCCCTCGTGGATGGAGGAGTGCTGAACAACCTCCCGTGGGATATCGCCAAGGATCTCGGAGACACCCATGTGGTCGTAAACGTCGCCCCCCACATCTTAGACAAGGTCAAGCAGCGGATCTACACATCCTCCCTAAAGGAGTCTGCAGAGGAGAAGAGCGCAGGGGCAGAAAGTCGAGCACCGAAGAAAGCGAGCCGGAAACCGTTGGAGGATGCGGAGGGAAAAGCAGTAGAGGATGCCGCCGGGGGCGGCAAGCTCCTCTCGATTTTCGAAGAGCTCCATGATAAGGATACCCTATCGTTCAAGAAACTCGTCTCGACCCTCTCGAGGAGAGGCGAGGTGGAGGAGAGGGAGGAGGCACTGAGCCTCCCCGAGGTGATAACCCACGTCATGGCGATCATCAACGAGGAGCTCACCCTGCCGCCACGCACCCGCAAGGGTCCCTTTCTCTACGTGCACCCCAACCTCATGGAGTACTCCCTCAACGATTTTCACAAGGCAGAGGAGATCATCTCCATCGGGTACAGGACCGCCGCCGAGTCGGCGACCATACGTGAGAAGGTGGAACGCATCGCGGCCCGAAA
Organism: uncultured Spirochaetaceae bacterium; assembly: GCA_964346645.1. Classification (GTDB taxonomy): domain Bacteria; phylum Spirochaetota; class Spirochaetia; order DSM-16054; family Sediminispirochaetaceae; genus CAYFVU01. The sequence goes on from CAYFVU010000015.1 coordinate 16,537, forward strand.
AGTCTGATTACTCCGGGACACGAAGTGCATAAGCGGAGAGATATCCGAGGCGGGAGGACCGTGCAGAGCCCTCTGAGTACCGTATAGTCAGCCCTCCTCCCGTATCCTCTGCGCCACAACACGCCCCGATATGGTGCTCATCGTCGTGCCTGTCCCCGGCACCGTGTAGTGGCCGGTATAGTAGAGGTTAGAGAGCACCTTCGACCGATTCGGCGGACGAAAGTAGGCGGTCTGCAGCATGGTCTGTCCGAGACCGAAGGCGGTCCCGCGGTAGGCGTGGTAGTCCTGCGAGAACTCCTCGAGGGAGTAGCTCGAATACCTGACGATGTGGGAGGAGATATCCATCCCGGAGTGTTCTTCCATACGTGCAATCGTGTGACGGAAGTAGTCCTCTCGCAGACCCTCGGATGCCGAGAGGCCGCACGCGGCGGGGATGAGGATGTAGAGCACCTCCCCTCCCTCAGGCGCCAGGTGGGAATCGGTAACCGAGGGTACGTGGATGTAGAAGAGCGGCCGCTCCACCCATCTCTGCCTGCTGCCGTAGACCGCGTCGAAGTGCTCGTCCCAGTCCGAATCGAAGAAGAAGGTGTGGTGAGCCAGCCCCTCGAGCCGCCTGTCGAGGGCCACGAAGTAGTTGAGCACCGCCGGTGCGAGCTTCTTCTTTCGCCACCGCTTCTCAGGAATGCTCCTGACAGCGGAGTCGAGCAGCTCGGTCTCTACGTGAGGATAATCGGCATTCGCCACCACCAGATCGCAGCTTATTTTGTCTCCATCCCCGCCTTCACGCCCGTTCCCGAGGCGAAGTCCTTCGACCCTGCCTTTCCCGCTCTCGATCGCCTCTACCTCGGTCTCGAATTCGAATCGTACACCGAGCTCTCTGCACACCCGGTACATCGCATCCGCGACACTGGAGAAGCCGCCGTCCGGATACCAGGTCCCGAGGGAGAAGTCTATGTAGTTCATGAGGGTGTACATGGCCGGGGTGCTCTCGGCACTCGAGCCGAGAAAGACCACCGGAAACTCGAGGATCTTCTGCAGATCCGGATGACGGAAGTATCTTCGTATCATCTCCCGATAGTTGCTGAAGACATTCAGCGTCGAGAGGTTGCGCATGGAGGTGAAGTTCAGGAAGTCGAAGATGCTCCGGTAGTTCTTGTAGATAAAGTGATCCATGGCGAATCGGTACTTGCGTCCGCACTGCTCGATGTAACTGCGCAGCCTCTCGCCGGCTCCGCTCTCCACCTTCTCGAAGACGCGACATGCAGAGTCGAAGTCCGCCGGCATATCTATTCTGCGCCGCGGATCTTCCCGAGATCCGGTCCCGTAAAAGACGGTGTAGCTCGGATCCACGCGGGTAATTTCGTAGTAATCCTTCCTCTCGAAACCCAGGTCGGAGAACCAGCGGTCGTGCTCCTCCGGCATCCAGTACCAACTCGGCCCCATATCGAAACGATAGCCGTCGAATTCGGTCACCTGGGCCCGTCCGCCGACCCAGCTGTTTTTCTCGTAGACCGTGACTTCGTGGCCGTCCTTTGCGAGATAGGCGGCGGCAGAAAGCCCGCCGAAGCCCGCACCGATTACTGCAATACGCTTTCTTTCCATGCCCTCATTCTATACCCGCCCTACCCCCTGCGCAAGCTCTATGATCCACGCGTGGTGGATCTTCGCGTTTCGGGAGAAGTCCTTCGGCACCGTCTCCTGAGAGACATCCCGCACACTGAGCTCCTCCTCGATGCGGGGCGAGAGCTCGAAACGCCGGAAGTTGTTGGAGAAGAGGATCGATCCGTCCGGAGCCAAGAGTTCGGCAGCACGGAGGATGAGCTCCTCGTGGTCCCGCTGCACGTCGAAATCCGCCGTCGCCTCCTTTCGGTTCGAGTAGGTAGGCGGATCGATGAAAATGAGACCGAAGCCGCCGGCCGAGTGACGCCGGAGATACTCCACTGCATCCTCCCGAACAAAGTACGCATCGTCGGTCCCGAGGCGGTTCAATCCGAAGTTCTTTCTCCCCCACTCCAGATAGGTGTTGCTCGTATCCACCGAGACCACCGATGCGGCGCCGCCGGCCGCCGCGTAGACGCTCGCCGTGCAGGTGTAGGCAAAGAGGTTGAGCACATCACGGCCCTCCGCCCGCTCGCGTATCATCTCCCGGGCGATCCTATGATCGAGGAATAGACCGGTGTCGAGATAGTCGGTGAAGTTGACGAAGAAGCGCAGCCCCCCCTCCTTCACGATGTAGAACTCGCCCTCCGCGGAGAGCTTCTCGTACTGCTCTCCGCCCCTGCGCCTGCGGCGCTGTTTAACGAAGACGTAACTCTCATCTGCCCGGAAGAAGGTGACCACCGCCTGGGTGAGCTCACGAAGTCGGAATGCGGCGCTCTCCTCGTCGACCGTCTTCGGCGGGGCGTACTCCTGGATCACGAAGTAGGTATCCTCGTAGACATCCACCGCCGCCGCGTACTGCGGAATGTCCGCATCGTAGATGCGGTAACAGGAGATATCTCTCCGCTTCAGATACTTCTTCAAATTCCGCAGGTTCTTCCGAAGCCTATTTACTATGCTCTGCACGCCGGAGGTCTCGTCGCCGACCTGCGGCGCTATGCCGCTTCCGGCTCCGCCGCCTGCGGTAGGACCGGAAGCGGAGCCGGCG
>CAYFVU010000015.1:19283-26687 GCA_964346645.1 uncultured Spirochaetaceae bacterium
CGCTATGCCGCTTCCGGCTCCGCCGCCTGCGGTAGGACCGGAAGCGGAGCCGGCGGCTGTAGAACCTGCGACAGAACAGGAAGCGGGGCCGGCGACAGTAGAGGCAGCCGGATTCTCCTTTGTCACGTAGGGGCGGAACTCGTTCTTCTCGTCGAGCTCGAAGAGGGCGAGGGCTCCCTCTATCGAGCCGTTGTAGAACTTCAGCACGCGCTCGGCCCGCAGGCCCAGGTAGCGCGCGGCGTCCTTGCCCGCCGTCAGCACCGCCGCCCGGCAGCCCTCGCAGCTGCTCTTCAGCCAGCCTCCGAACTCCTCATAGAGCCACCGCACCTTATTCTCGTCCTCGAGCCTTATTCCGTAGGGCGGATTGCAGGCAACGAGCCCGAGAGGCCGCCGCTGTCCAGCACCGGTTCGCTGCTGCCCGGTGGCGGCCCGCCGCTCTCCCGCGGGCTTGCCGATGGAAAGTAGCTCCCGGGTATCGAGCTCCCTGAAGTCGGAGACGCGGACCGATATGAGCTCATCGAGACCGGCCCTCCTCACATTCTCTCTGCAGACCTCTACGGCGCGGGGGTCCTCGTCGGAGGCGTGGATGATCGGAAGATTCTCGTGCGTCGATGCCTGAGGTTGTGAAGTCCTACGCGAGGGAGTCGAGACAGGCGATCGCGCAGAGGCTCTCGAGATCTCCGCCTCCTCTCTCACACGCTGCCAGAGTTTCGGGTCGTGCCCCTTCCAGCTCTCGAAGCCGAACGAGTCACGAAGAAGGCCGGGAGCCGTGCCTGTGGCCATGAGTCCGGCCTCGATCGCCAGAGTCCCGGAACCGCACATCGGATCGAGAAAGACTCCGCCGTCTGCGGCTATATCCGGCCAGCCCGCCTTCAGCAGCATGGCCGCCGCGGCGGTTTCCCTGAGGGGCGCCTCGGTCTTCTCTAACCTGTATCCCCGCTTGTGGAGCGCCTCCCCGCTCGCATCGAGATAGAGCTTCAGCCTATCCCGCTCTATGCGCCCGTAGAACCGTATATCCGGGTCTTCGGTCGAGACCGACGGTCTCGTGCCGCATCGTCTGCGGAACGTGTCTACTATGCCGTCCTTTATTTTCAGGGCCGCGTAATTCGTGTTGTGCAGCGCCGATTTGGCGCTCGAGGCGGCAACGGAGAGACTCTTTTCCGGCGCGAAGTGGCGGTCCCAGTCGATGGAGGCCGCGGTTTCGTACAGCTCCTCTTCGGTCGCCGCGGGGCCTTCGGCGAGGAGCAGCAGTACGCGGCTCGCCGCCCTCGTCCAGAGGCAGATCCGGTAGAGATCCTCATGCGTACCGCTGCAGGAGACTCCCGCCTTTGTCTCCTTTACTTCCGTGAGGCCGAGCTCCGAGAGCTCTCCCGCCACGACGGGCTCGAGGTAGCGGGCGCAGGGGAGGAAAATGCGGTACGGCTCTGAAAGCAGACCGTCGCCGTACTCGCCCGCACTTTCCCTGTCTGTAGCTCCTTTGCTCCCGCCCACGGGTTATCTGTCCTCCGCGGCGATGGAGAGGTACTCGGGAAGCAGGGCGAGGGGGCGGCCGTTGAGCATGGACGTCTCCCGCACGAGCGCAGACAGCGCATGCAGCCCCCGGCCCGCAGATTGAGAAGCGGCAGCCCCCGAAAGACTCGCTAACGGGCCGGAACCGGCCACCGGAACGGATTTACGGGCCGCCCTCTCGAGCCTGCGTTCGAGAAAGCTGCGTTTGATCTCGGGATAGAAGCGCAGCTTTGCCTTGTCGAATCCGAGTCGCCCCTTCATATACTCCACCGCCTCCTGCAGTCCGCCGATCTCGTCCGCGAGTCCCTGCGCCACCGCATCGCTACCCGCCCAGACCCTGCCGGCGGCCCTCTTCTCGAGCTCGCCTCGTTCCATCCCGCGGAAAGAGGCCGCACGGTCGAGGAACTGTGCATAGGTCTTCTCTACCTGCGCATCTATCATCCCCCTCTCCTGTTCGGTCGCTTCCCTCAGCGCAGAGCCGAGGTCGGCGTACGGGGCGGTCCGTAACGTGGAAGCGGTTATGCCGTGGTCTTCGAGCAGCCGCTTTGCCCCTGCGAGCATCATGAGCACGCCTATAGAACCGGTGAGCGTGGTACGCCGGACGAAGAGCCTCTCGCCGGCACAGGCGATCCAGTATCCTCCCGAACCGGCAAGCTCCGACATGGAGACGACGAGCGGCTTCTTCTCCGCGAGTCTGCGGAGCGCATCGAGGACGTCCTCTGAGGCATAGGCCGAGCCGCCCCCGGAGTTTATTCGAAGCACCACTCCCTTTATCGACTTTTCTTTGGCGAGTTTCTCGATGTGGGGCACGAACGAGTCGGCTCCAACCGCCTGACCGAGCAGAGGATGCCGCCTGGTCTTCCCGTCGACTACGGCTCCCTCGAAGAAGAGGACGGCGATGCGCTTCCTTCCCGAGCCGATACTCCTGCCGAGCCGTCTGTATTTCTTCCGCTTGAGCTTCTCTTCCTGCCTCCAGCGCTGCTCTATTCCGTGGATCGTCGCGAGCTCATCCGCCCAGCTCTCCTTGCGCGCCGTCTCGGCATCGAGGATATTCCCCTGCAAGAGCCGCTCTATCTCTTCCTCCCCCTTTCCGAAACCCTCCCCGATTTTCTCGGACGCCTCGGCAGCGAGCTCCTCGAAGTAGCGGCGGTACTGCTCCTCGTCGAAGGGGTCCATCCGATCGACCCGAAAACGGTCTCCCGCGCTCTTGTACCTTCCGCGGCGGATCACCTCGGCCGTGATTCCCTGCGTATCCATCGCCTGCTTGAAGTAGACAAAAGAGCGTGAGAAGCCGAGATAGCTCAGATTGCCTAAAGGATGGAGCACGCGCCTGCCGCATGCAGAGGCGAGGTAGAGGCTGCGGCCGTCGTACTGTTTTGCGAAGAATACGACCTCCTTACCTCCCTCCTCGAGGCGGAGGAGCTGCTCGCGGATCTCCTCGAGTCCGGCGAACAGGAGCGGCCGGAAGTCCTCCGCATACTCGATGAGCACCCGCGAGATCTTGCGGTTGCCGAGTATCTTCTCTACCCGAATGAGGAACTCGTCGTAGCGGAACCTGCGGCCTGTTGCGGCGGGAAAGGACTTAGCCTGCTCTCCCGTGTCTCTGAAAAGACCGGAAAGGCGAATCTTTGCATATCTCATACCGCTACTCTACCGGAAAAGCTCTGCTCTTTCCAATCCTCCGTCCGAAGATGCAATGGAAAAACCGGCGGCGATACGCTATACTCCTGCGGTATGAGCTTCGAAATCGAACCGATCGGCTACGTCTCTACCGATGCGCAGGAAGTTCCCCGCTTCTACAGCATCTCCGAGGTCGAAGGAGAGCTGATTATACGAGAGGAGTACATAGAGGGCTTATCCGACCTGCAGCCGGGCGACGAGATACTCGTGCTTTTCTACTTCCACCGCAGTCCCGCCTTCGGCACCGAGCATCTGCGGGTAATGCCTCCGAGCAGAGGAGTAAAACGAGGGGTCTTCAGCACCCGTTCGCCGGTGCGCCCTAATCCTCTCGGTCTGTCACAGCTCGAGGTACTCGAGATCGAGGGGAACGTGGTTCACGTCAGAGGTCTCGACATGGTCGACGGCAGCCCGATACTCGACATCAAACCGAGGAAATAGCCTCGGCCTCGGGTGCTCCACATATGCGTTCGTAGAAGCTGCGCGTCATCTCTACCGAAGTCCCTGCTACTGGAGGGACACCTCACTCTGCAAGATCTGGAGCACGGATCGAATTTGCTGATCCTTCTCCGTCTTTGTTCTCCTACGCACCACCTGCTCGAGGAGTGCTGGGTCCGCGTCGGTGAGTATGCCCATCGTGTAATCCCTCATCTCCTCCCGCGCAGCGATGTTGATCAGCAGCGACAGAGCCTCCTCGCTCTTTACCCTCGAGAGGGCGTAGGAGGTCTGCATCAGCGTATCCGAGGAGGGCTCGCCATCGAGAATGAGCCGAGCGACGGAGACGGCCTGAGCGGCGCCGTAGTCTCCGAGCAGTTTGAGCGCCGCGAGGCGAAGCTCGGGCTCCTCGCTTCGCTTTGCGATGCCCGCGACGACGGAGGCCCGCTTCTCGGTGGGATTTCCGTTCTTCCGCAGGGTCTCGAGGGCCGCCGTGCGCACCAACAGGGGCTCGCGCGAAGAGGCGGTGCGTTCGAGCTCCTTCAGCGTTTCTTCCCGCAACCCCGGCAGATCGGCAAGGGAGCGAATGGAGTAATAGCGCAGCATCGCATACTCCGGGGCGTTGAGCTTCAACGAGGTGGTGAGTGTCTTCTCTACGTCCAGCCGGTCGGAATCGATGCCGATCGCGCCGAGGGCCCGTACCGCGTTGATCCTCACCTCCAGCGGCTCCGTCTGGCTGGTGACCAGCTTCTGGAGCTCGCCCACCACACGGGTGTTCCCCTGCGGACGTATCCGGTAGAGCCCCCACGTCACGTTCTTACGCACCTCAGGGTAGGGAGACTCCACGAGCTTGAGCAAGGTGCCGAGGGAGTCCTCGTCGGCGAGCTCGGCGAGCAGGCCCGTCGCCTCCTTGAGAAAGAGCTCATCGTCCGACTGCACGACTCCCCGGGTCAATCCGCCGATGACCGTCTTCGATTCTTCCTCGTAGAGCGTCGAGATCGCCTCTGCGGTGACATCACGAAGCTCTTCGCTCGAGGCGCTCAGGTAGTCCATGATAGACGTGACCGCCCGGGCCCCGTGTTCGTTCTCCCCTATCGCCCGTATCGTCTCCACCTTGACCCTCGTGGATGTGCCGGATATGCCGAGGAGGTTGGTGAAGGCAGGGACCACCGAGGGATCGCCGAGTGAGTTGAGATTCTCTACGAGGCTAATGAGCACCCGCTCGTTCTTCTCCTCCTGCAGCATGGGGCGCAGCTCCGAGACCGCATTGCGGCCGCCGTATGCGGCAACTCCCTCTACCGCCGCCTGCCGGAACTCCGGCCTTTCGTGTTCGAGGTACTCCACGACGGTGTTGTATATCCTCCGATCCCGCTTTCCCTTCTCGGTAATGTCGGCCATCGCCTGCAGCACCGTCAGCATCTTCTCCTGCCGTGCGGGCGTGGTCTCGCCCTCGGCGCTCTTGATCTCCTCGGCCATGGCGAGCAGCTTCTCCACCGCCGAGTCTCCGCCGATGTTGCCGATTGCACGGATGAGAGCATTCTGAAACTCCCCGGTTTCGGTGGAGCCGAGCGCATTCATCAGAGTAGAGCGGGCACGGTTGTTGCCTATCTGTCCGAGGGCTCTCGCCGCGGAGCTCCGGTAGGTCTCCGAGTCGAGGAGATCCTCGAGATAGGGAATCGCCTGCTCGGAGCCCATCCTCCCGAGGGTGGAGACGGCCGCACGCACCCGTTTGGGATTGTCTTCTCCCGTGTTCAGTATGGTCTGTATCATTGCGCCGGAGAGAAGCCGCTTGTCCTCATCGCCGAGCTCCGGAAGGGGATAGCCCGCCTCCATCATGGAGAAGAGCTTCTCCCTGGCCTCGGAGAACTGCTCGGCATACTCGGGCTCCTCCTTTTTGAAGGCGTGGAGCATGGTGGCGATGTAGCCGTTCATCTCTTTGTGCGCGCGCTCGAGCGCCGAGGGGGTGAGGTAGAGCTCGCCGCCGCCGAACTCGCGTTTCTTCTCTATTACGCTCTGCAGGGAATTCGAATAAGAGAGGGCGATGATCTCGGGGATGTCGCCCGAGGTGTCCTCGAGCACCGCATCGATCTCCTGGAGAGTATCCAGGGAGAAGAAGCGGTACTGCTCTATGACGAAATCGAGAATCTCCTGTACCTGCAGAATGTCGTCCTGGATGAGGGATTCCGGGACCAGCTCGTCCATGTCCTCGAGCCTGTCGAGCTTGTCATTTGAGTTGAGGTCGATATAGCCTTCGGAGAGCTCGGGAAAGATCCGTTCGAACTCGGCCCCGAGGTCGGTGTCGACCACGGAGATGGCCGCCGACGGCAGCACAGCCCCGAGGTAGACCGCAGTTGCGAGAAGTATGTGGCGTGTGTGTAGTCTCATGCGCCAATCCTACCGTTAGCCCGCCGGGCTGTCAATCGAAGAGAATATTCATTCCACACCCTTGTGTTTTTGCCGACTTCCCTCTACTATGCGGTCATGTAATCTCTGGAAAATTCCCTATCGACAGACGAGGGTTCGCACCTCCCCGGAGGCTGAATCGTATGGATGATATAAATCGAAACGAAAACGAACGGCGTTTCCGCAGCATCTTCGAGTACGTTCCCGTAGCGATATGGGAGGAGGACATAGCTGAGCTCCTGTCCGAATGGCGAGGGGAAGGAGTACGTGATGCACATCGGTAACAACGGGAATCCCTTTCCGCAGGATGTCGATTTCAACTCCGGCACGACTCTCGGACTCAGATTGATCGCGAGCCTCGCCGAGCAGCTCCGGGGAACGCTCGAACTGCGCAAGCGCCCGAGTCCGCGCTACACGATTACATTTCCGGCATGAGGCGAAGAAAAAAGAGAAGCCGAAAACCGTACTCCATCGCCTATCTGCTCGCAAAGCAGCCGAAAACACTACAGAAGAATCCCTACTACCAGGTGATGATGAATCACTACTACAGCTCCGAGAAGCTCAGGAGAGTGCGATTCTCTCGGAGGTGCTACTCCCTTCTGCAACACGCGAAGATCTCCCCCGATAACCTCAAACACTTCTACCGCACCTACCGGCTTCCGAGAGATCCCTTCTTTCCCCTCTTCTTCTCGATCAAGAGGGAGTATCTGGAGGAACGGCGGCGCAAGAAAGAGGAGCGGGACGCCTACATCATTCGGAGCATGCGATCGCTCCCGGCCCCGATCCTCGAGTTTATCAAGCTACTCGCCGTGATAGAGCGGAAGGGCTGCAACCGCGCCGACCGTTATCCGGTCTGGATCAGCCGGCTCTTTCCCAGTACAAAAAAACGGGTCCGCGAATACGGAAGATTCGGCACCGCCGACTGGCTCGAGCTCTTTCGCAGCCACATGCGGCTGCTCGAGGAGCGCTACCCTTCTTTCTCATGGGAGACCGGCGAGCAGCTCATCGCCTGTTTCGTGCTCGAGATTCTCCCTGCACCGGCCGATATCTACGGTACGGAAAAGACGAAGGGGAGGATTTTCCGGCTTCCCGAGGCGGAGCAAATAAAGCGCAGCTACCGGCGTCTGAGCAAGCTCCACCACCCCGACGGCGGAGGAGAGGCCGAGTACTTCGTCGAGCTGAAGCAGGCGCGGGACCTGCTCTTAGAGGGCCGGCCCGAGACGGCACACAACAATGCGGAACGATAGGAGGAAGAAGAAAGGGTGAGCGCGAGAGACGAAGAACACGGACATGGACATGGACATGGACATGGCCACGGAGATGGACACGGAGATGGACACGGGGACGACACCGCAGAGCGTGTGCACGCCTCGCAGTGGG
>CAYFVU010000015.1:26787-40374 GCA_964346645.1 uncultured Spirochaetaceae bacterium
CACGGAGATGGACACGGGGACGACACCGCAGAGCGTGTGCACGCCTCGCAGTGGGGCGCTACTGCAAGTCCCCTCGCAACCCTCCTCGCGGCCCTGCAGTGGCTCCTCTTCCACGTGGGTGTGGTTCTCTCGGTTCCCATCATTCTCGGAGCGGGGTTTCAGCTCCAGCCCTCGGGAGTCGAGAACCTCATGCGGCTGACCTTCTTCATTACCGGGGCGGGAACGCTTCTGCAGAGCCTCCTCGGCCACCGGAATATGCTTGTCGAGGGACCGGCGGGGCCGTGGTGGGCCTCTTTTCTCGTGATAGCAGGAGTCGCCGTCTCCGCGGGCACTCCGATAGAGACGGTGCGCACCGACATCCAGGGCGGCCTGATGATAGGAGGTCTCGTGCTCGTACTCGCCGGCGTGACCGGCATCGTCGACCGGCTCAAAGCCCTCTTTACCTCCCGGGTCACGGGAGTATTTCTCATGCTGATCGGCGTACAGGTTTCGGGCATCGGGGTGGAGGGGATGGTCTCCCAGGGCCTCGAGCTCTTTCTCATCAGCACAGGCGTGCTGCTCCTCTCGGTCCTCCTCCTCTCCTTCGGAAGGGGGCTGCTCAGGCAGGCGGCCCTGCTTATCAGCGTGATAGCCGGTTGGCTCGCCGCCGCAGCAACAGGACATGTACACATCGGCTCTTCCGGTTCCTCCGCCCTGCTGATCCCGCCCGACCCGCTGCCATGGGGTATGCCCACCTTCGACCTCGGGACCGCCCTCACCCTCTCCCTTCTCGGTATTCTGCTCATACCGAACCAGATCGGAAGCCTCAAGGCCATGGAGCAGGCCAAGGGCGAGCAGATTCCCACGAAGTACTACGGCAACGGGCTCGCCGCCACCGGAGGGACCTGCTTCTTCGCGGGCCTCTTCGGCGGTTCCGGTACCACCCCCTTCGCCATCTCCGCAGGGCTCGTCTCGATCACGGGAGAGAAGAGAAAGACCGCTTTTACCATCGGAGCGGTGATCTTCGTCCTCGTGGGGCTTGTCGGGCCCCTTGCCGCGCTGCTGAGCACCATTCCTCAAGCGGTCGCCGGCGCGGTGCTTCTGACCTCCGTCGGCTCGATCGCGGTCATCGGGATGCGTTCCATCGCTCCCGGATCGCTCGGGGGGACCGAGTCGCTGCTGGTGGGTATGGGCCTGCTCGCAGGTACCGGCGTCATGTTCGTACCCCCGGAGATATGGTCCGATGTGCCCGCATGGGCGGCGAGCATCTTCAGCAACGGAGTCATCACGGGAACCTTGATCACCCTTCTGTTCGAGCACGCCGTCCTCTCGCGACGCCGGTGAGCCGAGGGACTACTCGATGACCTCCACATCCCGCAGCAGGCCGAGCATGTCCACGCTGTAGCAGCGAAAGCCGGCGAATCGATCGTCGTGATACTCCCTCACCACCAGATAGTCGCTCGAGGCGGGTATCTGCACGAGCTCCCCCGCCTCCATCTTTCTCTGTAGTTTTCTCCGCTTCATCAGCTTTTCGACGGAGTGGCAGGTGCCGGCGGCGGGCTCGAGGTAGTCCTCGCCCTGCCCTCTGCTTCGTATGTCGAGGATACGCCAGGTGACCTCGGCTCTACTTCCATCCGCTCGGCGCACATCGTTGTCCCGCTCCTCGATTCTCAGCAGCGTCCCGGGAGAGATCTCTTTGTTTTTCCAGTACAGAATCATTCTACCGAGAGTATAACGCGCCGGTGAAGCAGCGGAAACCATCCATATACGGTTTGTCATTATTCGACGAATGCTATAGGATGTGTGCCGGAGGAGAATATGTACGCACATACAATACCGGAGCGCAAGAGTGCTCAGGACGTCCTGGTCTCGCGAGAGACCGACATCAACGCCCCCAGAGAGACGGTCTTCGATGTAATCGAGGATCTCGAACTCTTCGTGGAGCTCGAGGAGAACGTAAAGAAGGTCGATATACTCTCGGAGGAGAAGAAGGGAAAAGGCCTGAAATCCCGATGGGAACTGGAGAATCCGGGTACCGGTGAGCACTGGGTTGTGCACGAGGAGATCATCCACTACGACAAACCTCATCAATACTCCTACATTGGAAGGGCCGACGACGGCAACGACTACGCCGGCACCCACACCCTCACCGAAAACGAAGACGGAAGCACCCATCTGCTCTTCAACGAAATGTTCTATTTCGATGCCGACCCGCAGGCCCTCGGAGACATAGTCGCGGGTATGCTCCAAAAGGTAAAGCAGGAATCCGAGAGAAGGGCCGCGAGCGCAGATTAGACAGGAGCGAATACCCCGCACGAGCGTTTCAAGGGGAGGCTCATGCAACCTCGAACGGGCGGAGCCTCCCTTAACTTTTGCCTATAGAGCCCCTGCGGTGGTATATTTCCATCATGAGGGGGAGAGACGACTCACATCACAAACTGCAGAACCGGAAACTGAAGCTCATCCTCGAGAGCATGCTCATTCTCGTGGTGATGGTCGCCCTTCTGCTCATCGTGGGCTTGCAGGTCTTCGGCTTCGAGGGCCTGTGGCTCGTACTGATCATGGTCACCATCATGGCCTATGCGGGCGTGCGCAGGGGAAAAAGGGTGATCCCGGAGCAGGCGAGGTACATAGACAGGAGCGAGGCGCCCGAGCTCTACAGCCTGCTCGATGAGCTCAGCTCGCGCGCCGGCCTCAAGAGAGAGCCTCATTTCTACCTCCTGCCGATGAACATGCTCAACGCCGCCACCATCGACCACGAACCGAATCCCATCATCATGATTACCCCTCCTACTCTCAGCTATCTGAGCGGACGCGAGATGAGGGGAATCGTCGCCCACGAGCTTGCCCACCTGCAGAACAGAGACCTCGTCCTTCTCCAACTCATACAGATCGTGCAGATCGTCACGCACTCCCTCTCTCAGGTTGCATGGATCATGCTCATCATCTTCCTTCCCCTCCTGATAATGGACGAGACTGTTTTTCCGTTCTACCTGCTCATCCTCCTCTTCTTAGCTCCCCTGCTGAGTGTCGTGCTGCAGCTCGCCTTCTCCAAATCGCGGGAGTACAACGCCGATCTCGGCGCCGTCGATCTCACCGGCGATCCCGAGGGGCTCGCCTCGGCCCTCGAGAAGATCGACCGTGTACACTCCTTCATGAACGACATGTTCTTACCCTTCTCCCGGAAACGGAGAGAGACCTCCCTCTTTCGCTCCCATCCGCACATCGACCGCCGGGTAAATATGTTGAGAAATCTCGATTGAGCCTTGGCAGAGGGGGTTCCATTTTTTATCTTGGATAGTAGGAGGAAGCCTATATGTACGTACCACTCGAGATTTCGGTAAAGGATGTAGAGAAGACGCAACAGCTCGAGGAGCTGATTCGCGCGAAGACTGAGAAGCTCGAACGGGTCTGCGACCACATTGCGGGATGCCACGTGAGCGTGGAGAAGCCGCAGGAGCACGTAAGATCCGGTACCCCCTACAGGGTACGCATCGACCTCACCGTTCCCCCATCCCACGAGCTCGTGGCGAAGCAGGAGCCGGGACAGGGCGAGAAACACGACGAGCTGGAGACCGTCATTCGCCACGCCTTTCAAAAAGCCGAGAAACAGCTGAAGAAGCTGGTAGGAAAACAGCATGAGGCGAGTCACTAATCGACCCATATCGCTGCTGAGTCTCGCGGCAGTGCTTATATTCACCGCGATGTCGGCGTCCCACGTGGGCGCCGACTCCGAGGAGGCGCGATACCGAGAGCGTCGCCGGCAGATGGTGGAGAACCAGCTCGAACCTCGCTCCATAACCGACCCGCAGGTCCTCGAGGCGATGCGGACCGTGCCCCGGCATCGCTTCGTTCCCGAAAAACAGCGCAACCGGGCCTACCACGACCGTCCCCTTCCCATTGGATTCGGACAGACCATATCACAGCCCTACATCGTCGCCTACATGACGGAGGTCCTGCAGATCGAGGGCGGCGACAAGGTATTGGAAGTCGGCACGGGAAGCGGATACCAGGCCGCAGTGCTCGCAGAGATCAGCCGAAAGGTCTATTCGATCGAGATCATCGATGAACTCGCCGCAGGCGCCGAGGAGCATCTCGAGGAGGCGGGCTACGGTTACGTACGCACGAAGAACGGCGACGGCTACTATGGCTGGGAAGAGTACGCGCCGTTCGATGCGATCATCGTAACCGCCGCCGCAGGCCACATACCTCCCCCGCTCATATCCCAGTTAAGGGAGGGGGGAAGGATGATCATCCCGGTCGGAGGGGTCTACGAGCCGCAGTCCCTCATGTTGGTAAAGAAGACTTCCGACGGTGAGGTGCGTACCGAACGGCTGTTGACGGTGCGCTTCGTACCCATGACCGGAGCCGTGCAGGAGGGGGACTGAACACCGCATGCGAAGGGGAGAGTTCGTAAGCGGCGGATTCGTCATATTCTTCGTCTCCGCTGCGGTGCTCCTGCTGCAGCTCAGCCTGATGCGCTCACTCTCCGTTGCCCGCTACCACCACTTCTCCTACCTGGTCATCAGCACCGCGCTGCTCGGCTTCGGCGCCTCGGGAACCCTCCTCTCGCTCTTCTACGATCGCATACGGAGAAGATTCGTGTTCTGGGCACACACACTCCTCCTCCTCTTTACCTTCTCGATACCTCTCGGGTACTGCGCGGCGAGGCTCCTCCCGATCGATATCCGCTATCTCTTCTACAGCGCCGACCAACTCTTCCTCCTCCTGCTCTACAATCTGCTCATCTTCATCCCCTTCTTCTTCGGCGCAGCGGTCATCGCGCTCTTTCTGACCTACTACTCCGCCCGCATTCCCGTACTCTACGGGATAAACCTCTTTGCGAGCGGGCTCGGCGGCATCGGGGCACTCGGGCTCATGACCCTGCTTCCGGCACAGCGTCTCCCCCTGACGGTGGGGGTTGCGGCGCTCGCTGCACTCGTAAGCCGGGCGGTCTTCAGCCTCGCGGTAGAGCTGCGTCCCGCAGCCGAGATGCGCGGCAGCAGGTTAGGGCTGTATGCTGCGCTCTTCGCCGCGCTCGGAGTGACGGCCGCAGCCCTGATCATACCGGTACCGGGGGACATCGACCGCTACAAGCCGCTTGCCTATCTTCGGCAGCTCGAAAAGCAGGGCGATGCCGAGCACGTCCTCACCCGCCACACGGCCCGCATGCGCCTCGACATCTACGAGGCCCCCTCGCTCCATCACACCCTCTTCGCGAGCCCAACCACCGGGGAGATGCCCCCCGCCCAGATGGCCCTCCTGTCCGACGGAGAGACGATGGGAACGGTATTTGCGACCGATTCTGTTGAAGAGACCCAAATCATGCGGCATACGCCCCAGTCCCTCGCCTACCGTCTTCTGCAGACAGAGCACGGCGGGTCCGCAGTACAGGGGGAGCGCAGAGAAAGCCCGCAGGTCCTTCTGCTCGGAGAGACGGGAGGAAGCAACATCTGGCTCGCAAAGAACTTCGGCGTAGACCGAATCACCGTAGTGCAGGAGAACGGGGTTCTCCTCGAACTCCTGCAGGGCCGGCTGAAGGAGAAGAGCGGCGGAATCTTCGGCAGTAGCAAAGTAGCGATAGCCGAGAAGACCCCACGTCTTTTTCTCGAGCAGAGCTCCGACGGCTACGAGCTCATTCAACTGACCTCCGCCGAGGGAATGCCCGCAGCCGGTGGAGGGCTGAACTCACTCCACGAGAACCACCTCCTTACCGTTGAGTCCATCGCAAGGGCCTACACGCTCCTCGACGAAGGAGGCTATCTCGCCGCTACGAGAGGGCTGCAGACGCCCCCGCGCGACAACATCAAGCTCTTCGCCCTCTTTACCGAGGCGCTGCGCCGTGCCGGTGTGGAAGAGCCGTCACGACACCTGCTGCAGGCGCGCAACTATCTGGCGGCGACCACCCTCATCAGCAAGTCCCCCGTCTCCGAGAGCGTCGTCTCGGGCTTCCGGAACGCCTGTGAGGAGCTGCAAATGGATGTGGAGTACTTTCCCGGTATAGGCACAGAGGTCCGAGAACAGAAAAACCGGATACAGGGCCCGGAGGGCAAGGAGTACTCCTACTACCACCATGCCGCACGAAAGATCTTGTCCCCAGATCGGGAGGAGAGCCGTGAGTTCTTTCGCAACTGGGCATACCGGGTGCGGCCTCCCACCGACGACAGCCCCTACTTCCACAACTTCTTCAAGTGGAGCTCCCTGGAGAAATTTGTGAATGCCTACGGAGGAAACTTCTTTCGCCGTATGGAGCTCGGCTATCTCATTCTCGTTATCACTCTCCTTGAGGTGTCTCTGGCCGGCTTCGTCCTCATACTCCTTCCCCTCTTCTTCAAGCGGCGCGGGATAAAAAACGGCGGAAAAGAGGATTACGGGGACGGAGCGAGAAAGGAGAGTAAGAAGAGGCTCCCGATTTTCCTGCACTTCGCTGCCATCGGTTTCGGCTTCATGTTCATCGAGATGGTCTTCATACAGAAGCTATCCATGTTCCTCGGCGACCCTATCTACAGCGCCTCGGCGGTAATCACTGCGATACTCGTTTTTGCGGGCATCGGGAGCTCGCTGCAGAAGCGGATACCGCTCGGTCCAGAAAAGAGAATACGGATAGCCGGACTCGCCGTGGTGCTCTACATCGTCGCGGCGGTCTGGGGACTGGATATCGTGCTGAGCCGCTGGATAGACTTCGGCATGGTCACGCGTTATCTCATCTCGCTGCTGGTCCTGCTGCCCGGGTCCTTCTTCATGGGCTGGCTGCTCCCCTCGGGCATGGAGCGGATAGAGAACGACACAACCGGGCTCATACCCTGGGCATGGGGGGTAAACGGTTTTACTTCCGTGGCCGCCAGCCCCTTGGCGGTGCTGCTGTCCACCTCCATAGGGTTCTCGGGGGTGCTTCTCGCAGCCGCCGCCTGCTATGCCGCCGTCGCGGCCGCATCGCTGCAGAAAATTTCCCCGTAACCCTCCATTAATCGGATCTCACCCTTTACTCCTTATACCATCTGTAATTAAATTTAATGTGAAGGGGGTTAGTTATGAAAAACAGTATAGATCTAGATGCATTGATGAGAGACACGTCCAAGGGTTTAATCGACAAGCTCGTTCAGTTCAAACCGGCACGCAAGTTCCTGATACACCAGGGAGAGAAGAGACTCCACCACAAGTTCGTAGAGGAGAACCGCGACAAGGTACCGCGCACGGTGCAGCAGATGCGCACCAAGGCGATGGAAAACCTCCTCTACTCGATCGAACGGGCAATTGAAGAGAATCGTCTCTCCGAGCACGTGCGCAAGCGCGCGATAGAGACCTTCGTGGGAAACGTGCTCACCGGAGAGAAGGACAGAATGAAGCCCTTCAGGGACGCACACGGCTTCAATCCGCCGTCCTTTCTCACCATAAGCCCGACTAAGCGCTGCAACCTCAGGTGCACCGGCTGTTATGCCGCGAGCTCCGAGAGCAACGAGAACACCCTCGACTACGAGACGCTCACGAAGATCCTCCACGACAAACACGAGGAGTGGGGCTCTAACTTCAACGTGATCTCGGGCGGCGAGCCGCTGATGTACAAGAGCGGAGACAAAGACATATTCGACCTCTTCCACGAGCACTCGGACAACTTCTTCCTCATGTACACCAACGGCACCCTCATCACCGACGAGGTAGCCCGAAAGCTCGCCGAAGCCGGCAACGTGACCCCGGCCATCTCGGTAGAAGGATGGGAGAAGGAGACCGACGAGCGGCGCGGAAAAGGGATTTTCCGCCGCGTGCTGCAGGCGATGGAGAACCTCCGCAATCACGGAGTGCCCTTCGGCATATCCGTCACCGCCACCAGAAACAATGCGGAGACCATCCTCTCCGATGAGTTCATCAACTACTTCTTCGACACGCAGGGAGCAATCTACTGCTGGATGTTTCAGTACATGCCGATCGGAAGGAGTTATACGGTGGATCTGATGGTCACCCCGGAGCAGCGGGAGTGGATGCTGCAGAAGGAATTGGACTTCATCTACCCGCAGAACCGCTTCATCGTCGACTTCTGGAACGGCGGACCGCTCAGCCTCGGCTGCATAAGCGCGGGCAAGTCCGGCGGCTACTTCTACGTAGACTGGGACGGCAACATCGCTCCGTGCGTCTTCTTCCCCTACGGCATCGACAACGTCTACGACATATACGAGCGGGGAGAGACGATAAGCGCGCCGCTGTTTACCGACTACTTCAGGGAGATCCGCGAGTGGCAGGACGAGTATACCGGCCGCTTCTCCGACGAGAAGGAGACTGAGAACCTCTTCATCCCCTGCCCGATCAAGGATCACCACCGGCTCGCCGAGAAGATCATCAACACACACGATGTGTGGCCGATGGACGAGGATGCGGCCAAGGCGATCGACGACGAGGAGTACCACCGGCGCATGCGGGAGCACGACGACGAGCTGAAGCGCCGCCTCGATCCGATCTGGAAGGAGAGGATGCTGAAGGAGGGCTGAGGGGCTGAACGGCTCTCGCGCGGCTCGCCGGTTTGTCTTCGGCCTAAAAATACAGCTTCACCGACAGGTAGTAGAGATCGGGGTAGGCCCCGAACTCGCTCTTGTAGTCCGTCGCCCCGAGCTCGTCGCTCTTCGGCTCCTCACCCAGGCCCAGGTACGCACCTCCCTCGAGGTAGACGTTCTCGGTAAAGTTGTACTCGAGGCTCAGCGAGAGGTTCGCCGAGAGGTCGGTTGCATTGACGAGGAGGAGGCCGGAGGCGGGGAGCAGCGGGGTAATCTGGTAGGTTCCGCCGAGGCCTACGTAGTGGCGGCCGAGGAGGTACACAGAGCCTTCGCTGTAGGCGGGGCGCTCCTCCGGCTGCAGCTGCAGGTCGCGGTATATCTTCGCGTAGTCGTCGGGATCGCTCGTGCCCGGCGAGGTGAAGTGGTACTCCGCATAGCCGTACAGCTTCTCCCCGAAGTTGTAGTCCATTCCCACCGACGCGGTGAGGTACTGCAGATCGGTATCCGGCCCGCTCACACCGCCGGAATCGGAATCTCCGTCGACGGCGAAGGTCTCAGGCAGCACGTAGGCCGCCTCTATCCAGCTGCCCGCCCCGCCGATCGAGCCTGTTGCATCTATGCCCACCATCAGATTCTCACGGAAATCCATGGCCAGCAGCGAAAGATCGGTGCCGGCGAGGAAGGTCTTGCCCCGTGCGAAGACGGCGCTCTTCTCGTAGTCGAACTCGTCGCCGGCCACATAGCCGAGGTCCACCTCTCCCATCGCACCCAGGGGCATCCGCAGCCGTGCCGCATCCACTCCCCGTGTGTGCTCGGTATTCAAACTGGTGAAGCTGAACGGTGCAAGGATGTCCGTGGGATTTATCACGTGTGCATTGCCCCAGGAGATCGCCTGACGCCCGAGGTAGAGATCGCCGAAGGGGAGGTACACACCGCCGTAAACCCTGTCGAGGTTCTGGTAGAGGCCGAGGTTGTGCACATCCTCGTCTTTCCGGGGGTAGAGACGGTCGTCGAGGTCGTAGGCCCGGTATTCGCCCATGGCCAGGGCTGCGCCGGTCATGGCCGCCGCACCCCCGAAGGCGCCTGCTCCAGCGCCCGAATCGTCCGAATCGCTCACCGAGCCCGAATAGTCCCCTGACTCCGAAGAGCCTTCGGTCGCGCCGAGGGCCTCCGACTGGATTCTCGGTGCGATCGAATAGGCAGTCTCTATGAGGGTGGTCCGCGAAGGATAGATCCTCGCCTGCACACGGAGGGAGTTCTCCGCGGTGCCGTAGAGCTCCTCCCCGTAGGCCGGCTCGAGGTCGTATACTCCCATGCTGAAGCTCTTGTAGGAGCCGCCGAAGGAGGCGTCGAATGCGAATCCTGCGCCCGCCGCCACGCTCAGAAGAAGAGCTGCAATCACGAGGAGGAGTCGGATTTTCTCACGCATGGCTCGCCTCCTTCAGCTCTTCGCGCACGTTTCGCCCGTCCTCGAGAATCACCACCCGGCGGGCCTTCTCCACCACGTGCTGGTCGTGGGTGGAGAAGACGAAGGTCATGCCGGTGTCGCGGTTGAGCTCACGCATCATGTCGAGCAGCGAGCTGCTGGTCCCGGAGTCGAGGTTGGCGGTGGGTTCGTCGGCGAGGATGAGGGCCGGCTTGCTCGACATCGCGCGGGCTATCGCGACCCGCTGCTGCTGCCCCCCGGAGAGCTGGGAGGGAAACCTCCTCTCGAAATCCTTCATGCCCATCTTCTCGAGGATGGAGAGCACCCGCTCGTGGCGCTCCTCCTTCGGCACACCCTGCAGCATCATGATGTACTCCACGTTCTCCTCGACGTTGAGGACGGGAATGAGGTTGTAGGCCTGGAAGATGAAACCGACGTTGTCGCGGCGGAAATCCGAGAGCTCGTTGCCGCTCATCGTCGATATCTTCTTGCCGTTGAGCAGAATGGTGCCCTCGGTAGGAGTGTCGAGGCCGGTGATGAGGTTGAGGAAGGTGGTCTTTCCCGATCCGGACGGGCCGACGATGGCGGTAAACTCCCCCTTTTCTATGCTGAGGTCGATGCCTCGCACGGCGTGCACCACTACGCTGTCGCTCTTGTAGTCCTTCTTCACTCCCTCGGCCACGATGACCGGAGTTCCGGTCTCGCTCGACTGTATGCTCATCTGTGCTCCTCCTCGCTCATTCTATCTCTACACAATCCGTCTATTGCCCGGCGCCGGGCATCGGCCGGCCTCTGCCTGCGCCGTGTCGCCGCACCGAATTTCCGCTACAAGGTCTTCTGCAGCGCATGGGTAATCGACATCCGCCCCGCGTAGCGCGCCGGGTACAGGCTCACAATCACGGTAAAGATGAATATGAGCAGCGGGTGGAGGGTGAACTGCCGCAGCCTCCACACCGTGTTTATCTCCTCGGTAAAGGTCGCTCCGGCGAACTCGACCCCGGAGAGGTTCATCCCGTAAATCGAGCCGATGTAGATGATGATCGCCCCCAAAGCGAGTCCGATCAGGATCGAGTAGAAGGCCAGCGATGCGGCTTCCAGCACGATCAGGCGCCGCAGCGCCGCGGCCCTGGTGCCCACCGCCCGCAGCACCCCGAATTCGAAGAGGCGCTCGTAGAGCGACATAAAGAGGGTGTTGATGATCCCGAAGATGATGACGGCGAAGACCACCACCATCACGATGCCCACCGAGAAATCGGTCATGTCGAGCATCTTCTTCATCTGCGGCACCAGCTGAGGCCAGGTCTCCGCCTTATTGCCTGCTATGGAGTACTCCTGTGCGAAGGCGGCGCCGCCGGAAACCGAGTAACGGATATCCTCGAAGGCGACGGCGATCTCGTGTACCCCAGACGATCCGAGGCCGAGCAGCTGCCGCGTTTGGCTAAGGGGGATGAAGGCGGCGGACTCATCGAGCTCGTCTATCTGCATCTCGTAAATGCCGGCAACCCGGAACATGTCCTGCGCCAGGTCGTCGGTCTCCACATCGGTGACCGAAAGCACGATCCGGTCGCCGAGGCCGACCTCCAGCCGCTCGGCCAGCTCGTTGCCTATCAGCACGCCCCCATCCTCCGGCCGCCGAAAATACTCGCCATCCACAATCGCCTCGTCGATCTTCGATATAGCCCGTTCGGTCGTCGGGTCTATCCCGTAGACGACGATCGAATTGATGTCCGACGGCGATGATATGGTGCCGAAGCTCGCCACCCGCTCGGTGTAGCTCGACACCGCGGGATCCTCCTCGAGTCGCGATCTGAGCTCCTCGACCCTCTCTACCGTGAGGTCGCCGTCGTATGCCTCTTGGAATCCCTCCCGGTGAATCTGGGCATCGCCGAGGAAGGAGGAGGTCACCGAGCGGATCATGTTCTCCTTCATGCCGACAATGATCGCGTCGGTGAACATCATGGATGCCAGCCCGATACCGATGATGAGCCCCGTGAGAAAGGTGCGCCGCCGGTTCCTGAATATGTTGCGCCAGGCCAGTTTCACATACAGATTCATCTCAACTCTCCCTTGTTCTTCGAACCTTTGTGCCTCAAAAGGCCCTCATCGTCTTAGCCGGCTCCGTATGGGCGGCCTTGATTGCCGGAAATAGACAGACGATAAGACTGGTCGCCAGCACGGTGAACGCCGGCAGCAGGAAGCTCCGTAAATTGACCTCGCCCTTCATGTACTGCATCTGCACTCCGCCCCAATTGATCGGCGAGCCTAGCTGAATGCCGTATTCGGCCATGTAGGAGTTCAGCAGGAACGTGATGATAGAACCGAGCACGATGGCGGCGGCGGCAAGAAGACTCGTCTCGGCAACGACCATCCTGATGATGCTGCCGGGCCTCGTGCCCACGGCCCTCAACACGCCGTACTCCTTCTGTCGCTCCATGACCGACATGAGGATGGTGTTGAGGATGGTAATGGCCACCACGAGAATCACCACGAAAAGAGAGATGTACATGCCGTTCTTGTCCGCCTGCATGGCACGGTAGAACTCCTCGGCAAACTCCTGCCACGGCGCCACGTCGAGTTTCGTACCGCCTATCTCCTCACCCTCCAGCTGCTCCCGGAGTGCAGCGGTCACCGGCTCGACCCGGCGGAGGTCGTCGACGGTTATTGCGATCTCGTGGGCCTGGTTGTAGAGGACGAGCAGCTCTCTCGCATCGGATAGTCTCATGTAGAAGGCGCTACGGTTGAGGCCGGGATCTCCCGTGTCGACGAGCCCGACGACCGTGTAGAGGTTCTCGGCGATAGAGCCGTCGGCGGCCTGGGTGAAGACGGCGATCTCGTCGCCCACCCCGCCCTTCAGGATCTTCGCGAGCTCCTTACCGATGATCACCTCTCCGGCGGTGGAGCTCCCCGCTGCAGTCGAATCGCCGTCTGCGGCCGAGCCGTCCACGCCGGAGAAGTAGCGCCCCGCGACGATCTTATTGGAGAAGGAGGTGGTGCGCTCTTCCCGGACCGGGTCTATGCCGATGATCTGCGCTCCGGCACTCTTCTCGGTTATCGAGACGAGGCCGGCGGAGTAGATCCGGGGAGCCCAGGACTCGGTTCCCTCTACCTCGTCGATCCTCCCGCCGAGCTTTTCGGGATTGCCCATGGTCTTGTAGAGCGTCGGCTTATCCAGGTAGCCCTCCGCGTGGAGCTGTATGTGGCCGAGCCGGGTGCGGGTGAACTTGTCGATCATGTGGTTATAGGTACCGTCGGCCCAGCCGATGAAGAAACCGGCGAGCACGAAGCCCACGAACATGCTGAGGCCGGTGTAGACGGTCCGTCTCTTCTGCCTCAGCAGGTTGCGCAGCGCGATTTTCAAGGTCAACATTCCGTTCTCTATCTCCTAAAGGTGCGCAGATTGCGAAGAGTAAAGATGTTTTCTCTGATATCGACATCGAATTCCGCTTCGATGTAGTGGAGCGTCGTTTTGTGCCCCTCCTTCGTCTGCGGTACCAGCTCCATGATCGAGGGAAGCCGCTTGCCGTCGAAGGTCTCTACCTCGCGAAAGAACATGATCCGCATCAGTTCGCCGTGCTCGTCGTAGTACTTCTCCCACCTGGGGAGGAGGCTCTCTCCGTCCACCGCGATGATCACGTGGCCCCAGACGATCGGCTTGCCGGGTTTCGGCGTGCACCGGAGGTAGAGGGTCTCTCCGCCGGC
>CAYFVU010000015.1:40474-45862 GCA_964346645.1 uncultured Spirochaetaceae bacterium
TCCGCCGGCCGTCCCGGCGTCCGGCACGGTCGTGTCGATCTCGGAGGGACTCGCATACTCGAAGTCGTAGTCGTCGGTAAAGGTGAACTCCTTTACCAGGTCGTTGTTCTTGAAATCCGAGCCCATCCAGGAGCTCATCATCATGGAGGGGGGAATCTTCATCACCTTGTTGGTCTTCGGCAGGTAGTTCCACATCTCGTTCTCTATCCTGAGGGTCCCCATGCCCCGCTCCTTTCTCGGCTCGAGGATGCGGATGAAGGTCTTGTCCATTCCCTCGGACCAGGCCTCCATCTTGAGGGTTCTGCTCCAGTGGGGCGTCTGTATCTCCATCTCCATGGTGGTGTGGCTCGAGTCGTGCCGGTAGAGCCGGTCGATCGCGTTTACCACCTTTTCCACCTCGGGTCTCTCGCCGCTCTGCGCCGCAGCTGCGCCTGCTGCAAAAAGCAGGAGGGCGAGTGCCGCTGCAGTGATTCTTGATATACTATCTATTCTCATCTCACTCCTCCTTCTGAGCCCGGGGCAAAGCAGCCGACTCCCTCTATAACGAGCTTGAACTGCTCCTCGACTGCCTCGAAAAAATCATCCTCATCCATTATTTCGGTAAACAGGAGGGCCATGGCGTTGAAGGCTACTATCGAGTAGAGGGAGAAGGCGATCATCCTCGGAGCGGCGCCCGACTTAACCAGTCGCCGCTTCTGCAGTTTCGCGATGAGCACCTCGACCGCGTCGACAGCCTCTTCGTCCATGCGGGCTCCCCGCTCGATGTAGCTCTTGGAAGAGAAGGCGGCCATGAAGATATCGGCCCACTCCTCTATTCCCATGGACAACATGTCCCGCAGCAGGGGAAAGAAGATCTCTTTCAGCACGGCAAGCAGGTCCGTTCCCCGCTGCACAGCCTCGATGACCCGCTTTTGGTGGAACCGGTTTATCTCCGCCCACTTCTCCTCCATGATCTCCATGTAGAGATCGTATTTGGAGGAGTAGTAGTTGTAGAGGGTCCCGACGGCCAGCTCCGCTCGCTCGGAGATGTCCCTCATGTGAGTGGCGGAGAGCCCCTTTTCGTTCAGCAGCGCGAGCGCCGCATCGTAGATGCGGTCCTTCCGCCTCCTCTTCTTTACCTCTCGAAATCCCGTCACTTATGAACCTCTTCATATATGAACGTGTTCATATTTTAATTCCAAGATAGCTCATGTTGTACCCAGTGTCAAGAGTTTCCCTTGCTTTTTTCCGTCGCTCTTTCCTTGTTCTTTCGGTGTTTTCACAGAGACTTAACGGTTTTCAGAACGTACCGCGGCCGCGTATAATCAGCAGTGAATGACGATACTCGAGAACTACCCCATAGCCGAGATCCGGCAGGAGGTCGAACCCGCCCTCGAGGCGAACACGCCCCTCCTCGTCGACGCGCCGCCGGGCAGCGGAAAGTCGACCATCCTTCCCCTCTACCTCCTCGAGGCCGAGTGGCGCAAGGGGCGCCGGATCTTCCTGCTGCAGCCGAGGCGGGCGGCGGTCAGGTCGATAGCCGAGCGGCTGCGACGACTCATCGGCTCGCGCGAGGCGGTGGGCCACATGACTCGCCACGACCGCCAGATGCCCGATGCGGCGCGCATCGTGGTGATGACCGAGGGGATCTTCAGCAGAAAACTGATCGAGGATCCGGAGCTCGCCGACGGTGCGGCGGTCATTCTGGACGAGTTCCACGAGCGCTCCCTCGAGACCGACCTCTCCTACGTGCTCGCCGAACAGTGCCGCGAGCTCTTCCGGCCAGATCTGCGCCTCATCGTCATGTCGGCGACCATCGACCGCGGGCTCTTCGGGAATGCCGGCTTCCGCTGCCTCCGTGCCGGCGGCAGGCTCCACCCCGTCGAGGTCGACTACGCCCCCTGCCCCACCCACACCGACTCCGCCCGTCATGGCGCGGAGGTCTGCAGAGGCTGGATGGAAGCACACGATGAGGGAAGCATCCTCTTCTTCCTCCCCGGCGAGGGGGAGATCCGCCGGGCCGAGGCGGCTCTCCGGGAGGCCGATCTTCCAGAGAACGTGGAGATCCACCCCCTCTACGGCCGCCTCTCGCCGGAGATGCAGGCGAAGGCGATCGAGCCGCCGCCCTCCGGCCGGCGGAAGATCGTCGCGGCGACCAACGTGGCCGAGACGAGCCTCACCATCGAGGGGATCCGCTGCGTTGTGGACTCGGGCCTGCGGCGTAAAAACGTCCTCGATGAGCGTACCGGCCTCGAACGGCTCGAGACCGTCCGCATCAGCGCCGCCTCCGCCGAGCAGCGGGCCGGTCGCGCCGGCCGCCTCGGTCCCGGAGAGGTTATCCGCCTCTGGGATCAGCGCGAGCGCCTCGAGGACTTCGATGCGCCGGAGATACGGCGGTCCGATCTCTCCGGGCTCTTCCTGCGCCTGGCCGTGTGGGGAGACTCGGAGGGCAAATCCTGCCGCTGGCCGGAGCCGCCGCCCGGGCAGCGACAGAAGGAGGCGCTGGAGCTGCTGAGGGAGCTCGGCGCAGTGGACGAGCGGCTCGCACCGACCGAGGGCGGCAGGCTGATGGCCCGCCTGCCGGTCTCCCCCCGCCTCGCGGCGATGCTGGTGGATGCCGCGGCATCCGGTGCGGCGGTAGGAGACTCCGTTGCATCAGGCGGAGACCCGCGCGGGGCCAAGCACGTGGACGAGGCAGCGGCGGAGAGGAAGAGCTCTCACCGCCTCCTCGCCGAGGCGGCCCTCGCCGCCGCCCTGCTGGAAAACGGAGATCCGCTTACCCCGGCGGCAGCGGAAAGGGAGGGGGCCGACCTCAGCCGGCGGATCGAACTGCTCCGGGACGGCTCGAACCGGCGAACCTCCGCCGGACTGAAGGAGGGGGCAGCCCGGCGCATCCACAAGGAGGCGAAGCGGCTGCAGCGGGCCGTCGTTTCCGGGACCTCTGGAGCCGTCACCTCTGTTTCCAGCGCCGGCTCCGGGGCCGAAACTACCGGCGCATCTGGATCCGCCGCCACTTCGAGCCGGGCAGGCATCGGATTCCTCATCGCCGCAGCCTATCCGGACCGAATCGCCCGCAGGCTCGACCGGGGCACCGAGTATCTCCTCGCCTCGGGTGTCCAGGCACACCTCTCCGGGGGTGAGCACTTCTTCGCCCCCGACTGGATAGTCGCCGCCTCGCTCCATCTCAGCGGCCGTCGGGGCAAAATCCACCTCGCCGCCGAGCTGACTCAGGTGGAAATCGAAGAGATTCTCGCGCGTCGGGCGACGGACGAGCAGAGGCTCGATATCGACGATGAAGGAAGGCTCGCTGCGCGGAAACTGCGTAGTCTCGGACGGATCGTAGTCTCGGAGACGGCGATTTCTCCCGCCGAGCTCGAAGCCGGGGAGAAAGCGCTGGCCCGGGCACTGCGGGAGCGGGGCATCGAGATCCTGCCATGGACGAAGAAGGCCCGACAGCTGCACGACCGGCTCGCCTTCCTCCGCGCGGCCGGCTCCGAGCCCGCCGGGCCCGGCTCTCACGCAGACGCCGATTCCGACCCTGTCTGGCCCGACGTCTCGGAGGAGGCGCTGCTCGCAGGTCTCGAGCAGTGGCTCCTGCCCTTCGTGCCCCATCCTCTCCGCAAAGACAGTCTGCAGAAGCTGTCGCTGACCGAGGCGCTGCTCTCCCTCCTGCCTTGGCGGCTGCGCAACCGTCTCGACGAGCTCGCCCCCGAGCAGTACCCCTTGCCTTCCGGTTCGAAGACCAGGCTTCGCTACGAGGGAGCGCGCTGCGTGCTCTCGGCCCGCATTCAGCAGCTCTTCGGCATGCGCGAGACGCCGAAGGTCGCGGGAGGCGTGCCGGTCGAGATCGAGCTGCTCTCGCCCGCCGGCCGTCCCATGCAGATCACCCGGGACCTCCGCTCCTTCTGGACTCACACATATCCCGAGGTCCGCAAAGAGCTGAGGGGCCGATATCCGAAGCACCACTGGCCGGAGGATCCGCTCACAGCCGAGCCGACGGACCGGACCCGCCCGAAATAGAGCGGAGCAGACTGCTAACGGTGTGGGACGCACGGGTTACGAGAGGCAGGACGCTGAGACGAAGACACATCCGCAGCGAGAGATAAAGAGAAGCCCAATTCTCGATATTCAGGAGCAGAAAGTTGTGCTATACTCTCTCCAGTAAACCGAGGGATATCTATGAAGTATCACCATAGGCGTTTCGGGCGAAGTCTCAGTTATGCCTTCCGCGGCATCTACGATGCGGTGAAGTACGAATTCCACATGAGAGTTCACCTCTCCCTCGCCGCGACCGCCGTCGTGCTCGGCTTCGTCCTCCGCATAAGCCACGGCGAGTGGATGTATCTCACGCTTACCATCACGCTCGTTCTGTTCGCCGAACTGATGAACACGTCGATAGAGTCCTACGTCGACCTCGTCACCCGCGAGATCGAAGAAGAGGCGAAGACCGCAAAGGATGTTGCGGCAGGGGCGGTCCTCGTCACCTCTATCCACGCGATCGTTGCGGGACTCATTATTTTCCTGCCCAAAATATTTTTATGAGGGATGACTATGGAGAAGATACTGGTACAATCCGATCGTGTACGCTCGGCCCGCATCGCGGAGTGCGAGAAAACCCCCGAGCTCAGTTTCGTCGGCAGTAAACAGGAGCTCTGCAACGGCATTGTCAACGAGAAGGAGATCGTGGGTGCGGTCATAGAGATCGAACAGATAGACGAGAAGATCAAGGAGTTTCTCGTCTCTCTGCACAGGCACTTTCCCCTTTTGAAGATCGGTGTCATCTCTCCCGTCGAGATAGGCGGCGAGAACATCGAGTGGCTCGACATGGAGGCAATCGATGCGGAGGTAGACGGGAGAAACGGAACGCTCTGCAGCTTTCTCACCGGCCCCTTCCAGAAGAACAAGAGAGAGGCGAACCGCTACGACTGGATCCTCCACGGCTACATCGGGGGAGAGATCCGCGAGGCGAGCAAGTACCGAATTCGCTCCCTCGGCGCCGGCGGAGCCTTTCTCGAGAGCGACGGAGGGGGCCCCGAGCCGGGAACCGTCAACACGCTGCGGATTACCTTCCAGAACTTCCAGCTCTTTACCGAGTGCGAGATCCTCGAACGGCGGCAGAGCTCGAGCAATCTGCCCGCCGGCTTCGGCGTGCGCTTTCTCAACCTCCAGCCGAAAACCAGCGAGCTGATACACAGGATAGTAAACGATGCGGTGTTCCAGGTACTGATCGAACCCGAGATCGAGCCCGAGGTACCCTCCCTCGACGAGGATGAGCTGACCATCGATCTCATGGCACTCTGAGGAGCAGCGGCGGGGCACACGGATAGCAGCGTCTGCAGGCTGCGCAGATCAGGAAGATACGGCAATACCATGACACGCTTATCGAAGCTCAGCATCAAGACCAAGCTC
>CAYFVU010000016.1:0-29229 GCA_964346645.1 uncultured Spirochaetaceae bacterium
CAGTATAGCAGATAGGGTGAATTTTAGTAGCTCCGTGGGTTTAGAGAAAGGGGGTGACCTCATTTTTTAGACGTTCGGCGCTCGCCTCGTCGCTGTTGATGTCATTCATAGACGCTCGCGCAGAGAGAGTTCCCCGGCAACCACTGCAAGTTTTGAACCATTCGGTTTGACAAGCGAAAGAAGCTGGGCTACTATGAGCATTGGTTGTATAAACATCTATATCTATATGAGATTGGAGACATGTATGGAGCGATTCAAGAACATGAGCATCCTCATCACCGGCGGAGCGACGGGGATCGGCGCAGCCTGCGCTGAGCGGTTCGCCGCCGAGGGGGCCGACGTGGCTATTGTAGACACGAACAGGGAAGAATGTGAGAGAACCGCACGCAAGTGCCGCGAGGCGGGAGGACGTACCCTCATATTCTCCAGAGATGTGACGGAGGCCGGAGGTGCCGAGGAGGTAGTTGAAGAGATCCGTTCGGAGTGGAGCGGGATAGATGTGCTCGTCTGCTCCGCGGGTATATATTCGGGGGCTCCGCTCGAAGAGGTATCGCTCGAGGACTTTCGAAAGGTTGTAGAGGTGAACCTCACGGGAACCTTCCTCTACAACAAGGCCGTGGCACCGGTCCTGCGAAGCCGAAAACGCGGCAGCATCATCAACGTCTCTTCGATGGCGGGAAAGACCAGTTGGCCCGCATCCGCTCAATACTCGAGCTCCAAGAGCGGCGTCATCGGCCTGACCCGTTCGGTGGCGATGGAGCTCGCCCCCTACGGAGTGACGGCGAACACGATCTGTCCGGGAAACACCAGAACAGAAATGGTGAAGAACGTGGCGGGCATAGTCGGCGGCCGGGACGGGCTCTCGGCAGAGAAGTGGCTGGAGTCGAGGGCCGAGGACTGTCCCCTCGGTCGACTCGCTGAACCCTGGGAGATGGCAGGTGTGATCGCCTTTCTCGCTTCTGAGGACTCTCGCTATCTCACCGGACAGTCGCTGTCTGTGGACGGCGGAATGGTCCTGAGCTGAAGTGGAGTATTTCGGTGACAGCAATTCCGGAATTGCTGTTTCGGTGCAGAAAGTATTTGACAACTCGATAGGGGAAAGATACAATAACGACAGTCTGTAACCGATTACGTAACCGATTACAGATTCGGCGGCCGGCAATTTTCCGGACGCAGCTCTCTGGAACAGAGAAGAACGGAGAATACGAGCGGTACATGAACGGAGAAAAAACGAGTACGACAATGAGGGCCGTCGCCGATCTGGCAGGGGTGTCGGTTGCCACGGTCTCGAGGGTAATCAACACACCGGACAGCGTGACTCCGGTAAAAAAAGAGAAGGTCCTCGAGGCGATCAAGCGGCTAAACTACGTGCCGAATCCGGTTGCCAGAGCCCTCGGGAGCAATAAGATTCATTCCCTGGCGATCGTGGTGCCGACCATTCTAAACTCATTCATGGCGGAGGTAATGCGCGGTATCATCGAGGTGCTCGACAACAGCAGTTTCGATGCCCTCGTCTTCGACTCGAACGAGAATTTCGTCCGTGAGCAGAAGTTTTTCGAGATTCTCCCAATGAAGATGATAGACGGGGCCATTTTTATCGGCGGGGCCGGGGCTGAGCTCGACTTCGACTCTCTTGCAGAGCGTATGCCGGTATCCCTCGTCGCTCGCTCGGAGACCCCAAAGAATGTGAGCGCATTTATCGGAGACGAGCTGCAGGGGATGAAGAGGATGGTCGTTCACCTGGTCGATCTCGGCCACAGAGAGATCGGGCTCATCTCGGGAACATTTACCAGTACCGACGGCACACGCCGGCTCAGCATGTTCAAGCAGGCCTTGCGGGAAGAGGGTCTCGAGTGGAAGCCGGAGAACTGTGTGGCGGGGGATTGGACAATAGAGGGGGGATGGCACTCGATGCGGAAGCTGCTCGGCAAGAAGGTCCCGCCTACCGCGGTCCTATGCGCAACGGACCTGATGGCCCACGGTGCGCTGGGAGCCGCGCACCACGAGGGGTATCGCGTACCGGACGATGTCTCCGTGGTGGGATTCGACAACGCGCCCGGCAGCGGGTATCTCGTCCCTCCCCTCACTACTCTCAAGTATCCGAACTACCGCTTGGGAAAACTCGCGGCAAACGCGGTCCTATCACGGCTGGAGAAGGGGGAGGCCTCCTTCGTGCATCGCCAGCTGCCCCTCGAACTGCTTCCGAGAGAATCGAGCGGACCGGTGCCGGGGAAAAACAGACCCGAACCGGACCACAGCGGTTCTGCGGCCCGAAGTGAGTCCGGGGAAACATAAACCAAAGGAGTGTAGCATGGAAAAACTCTTCATGATCGATTTTCCGGCGGACAATATCCGTCTGGATGTACGCTACAGAAACGAACACCTGATAGAAGAGATGAGAAAGAGCGGTTCGGAGACGAAGACCCCGCCGAAGATAGCCGATGTGTACGACGAGATCTCTTTTCCGCAGGTCCCGGAGAAACGGCCCTATCTCATTTCATCTATCGTTCTCTCCGCCGACGGCAAGATGGCCTTCGAGGACATTAGCGAGGGGCCTGCGATTGCGAAGCAGAACTTCCTCGATCCCAACGGGGCGTTGGCGGACTTCTGGGTGCTCAATGCCGCGCGGACATACGCTGATGCGGTCGTCATAGGCGCCCGGACCCTGCAGATGGAGCCGAAGAACACGAGCCACATATTCGATCCCGAGCTGCTCGCCCAGCGGAAGGAGACCCTCGGAAAGCCCAACCATCCGGCGAACATCGTTGCCTCCTTCGACGGCACCGACATTCCCCTCGAACACCTCATCTTCAACATAGATCCGGCGGAGGGGCTGCCGGTCGGCATCACCACTTCTCCGGCAGGAGGGGAGTATCTCTCAGCGAACTTTCCACAGAAGGTTCGCATCTATGGCCCCTACGAAGATGCGGAGTCGGTCGGCAAGGGCGAGGTGCCGATGCAGCTCGCCGAGGATCTGGCCCCCGGTTCCGGAATCGTGCCGATCATCGTGACGGGCAAGGGCTCTCAGCCCGACAGCGAGGCGTTTCTCGCGGTGCTCCGTCGCATCGGCATGGAGCTCCTGGTGATCGAGTCTCCAAGCTTTACCGCTCACCTGATGGAGCTCGGGCTCATGGATGAGTTCTTCATCAACTACTCGATGGTCTATGCCGGCGGAAACCTCACCCCGGGAAAGGCCTCGCCACACTCCTACGCCTCGCATCCCCATGCG
Organism: uncultured Spirochaetaceae bacterium; assembly: GCA_964346645.1. Taxonomy (GTDB): domain Bacteria; phylum Spirochaetota; class Spirochaetia; order DSM-16054; family Sediminispirochaetaceae; genus CAYFVU01. The sequence continues at coordinate 3,230 of CAYFVU010000016.1, forward strand.
CAGATAGTCACGCTGGCGACGCACACTTCGAGTTTCATGTACACCCGACAGCGGCTCTACTACGGCCTCACATCGGAAGTGGATCTGAGCGCCTATCGTTACTAAGGGTACTGCCATGAGGAGGAGAAGATGAAGAAGGAGAGAGTAGACTTACTGGTACACAACGCCTTTATCGTGACGATGGACGGCGAGCGGAGGATAATCCCCGACGGCGCGCTCGCCGTGAGGGGCGATACCCTCGTCGCCATTGGTACATCTGAAGAGGTAGTGAATCGTTTCACGGCCGATTGGGGCCACGGGGCCGATAAGGCTGATTCGAAGGCAGATGGCAACGGGAGCAACGGCGCGGGAGGGAAGACCATCGACGCCGCCGGGAAGTTCCTCTTTCCCGGCTTCGTCACCACCCACACCCATCTCTTCCAGACGATGCTGAAGGGACTCGGGCGCGACAAGAAGCTATTCGACTGGCTCAACAGCTCGGTGCGCCGGGCCTACCACCAGTTCGACGAGGAGACGATGTACTACGCGGCCCTCACCGGCCTCATCGAGGCCCTTCGAACCGGGACCACCACGGTGACCGATTTTCAGTACTGCCATGCGAAACCGGACTTCGACCGGCCGGTACTGAATGCGTACGAGCAGCTCGGGATACGTGGCGTGCTGAGCAAGTCCCACACCGACGCATCGGGCTTTCCCGAGGAGATCCGCCCCGCCTACGTGGAGAGCGAGGAGGACTACCTGCGTGAGACAGATGAGCTCTGCCGTGAGTACGAGGCCCACCCGTTTATCTCCATGTCCATCGCACCGGGGATCATCTGGGACCTGTCGCGCCGCGGCTACGAGAGGACGCGCGAGATAGCCGACCGCTGGTCCATCCCTATAACGATGCACTTAGTAGAGACGCCCGACGACGACGTGTATGCAATGAAGACCTTCGGAAAGAGCAGCGTCGACTTCCTCGAAGAGTGCGGGGTACTCGGACCAGATTTCGTCGCGGTGCACGGTGTCTACGTTCGGGAGAAGGACTTCGAGACCTTCAAGCGCCGCGGGGTGACGGTCTCCCACTGCCCGATCAGCAACATGATCCTCGCCTCGGGGACGGCGCCGGTTCCCCGCTATCTGGAGGAGGGGATTCCGGTGAGCCTCGCATGCGACGGCGCGGCGAGCAACGACACGCAGAACATGCTCGAGGTGCTGAAGACCACGGCCCTCCTCCACAAGCTCACGAGCGGAGATGCGGCGACGGTCTCGGCTCCGCAGGTGCTCGAGATGGCGACCCTCGGCGGGGCCCGCGCTCTCATGATGGAAGAAACGATAGGATCGCTCGAAGCGGGAAAGAAGGCGGATTTCTTCCTCTTTGATCCGCTCCACTCGACCTCGGTACCCGTTCACGACCCCGTTTCCTCCCTCGTATATTCGGCTACCCCGGCGAATATCGATACGACGGTAGTCGGCGGGCGGCCGCTGCTCGAAAACGGACGCTTGACCTCCGTAGAGGAGCCGGCGGTTCTCGCAAGGGCGCAGGAGCTCGCCGGCGCACTCGTGAGGCGTTCGGGGCTCGGCAACGTGCAGTGGGGGCAGGAGGTACGCGTGCCGGGCTTCGACGCACATACGGGAGGCGGCGGCGCGTGAGGACTGCGAAGGATGCGGCGGAGGCGAAGAGCGTGAGGGAGGCGCTGCTCACGCGGGAGGTAATAACGATCTACCTCGCCTCTCACCTCGCCCTCGGCTGCGTGCTGATATCGCTGACTATTCTCCCGATGTACGTGAAGCACATCGGCGGCAGCGATTTCGCCGCGGGGCTGCAGGGGACCATATTCACCATCGGCGGGGTAGTGATGCGCTTTTTCCTCGGCCCCCTCGCCGACCGGTACGGACGGCTCCTGCCGCTTCGTTTGGGAGCCTTCGTCTTCATGACCGCCCCCGTGCTGGTGTGGCTCTCGCCGAACCTCTGGCTAATGGGCGCGGCACGACTCTACCAGGCGGTCGGCCTCGCCACCTACCTCGCCTCGGCGAGCAGCTATGTGACCGACGTCACTCCCGACGCCTTCAGGGGGACGGCACTCGGCGTCTACCGAATGATCATCACCTTCTCGATGATGATCGGACCCCCGCTTTCCGTCTATTTCATACGAAGCGGCGGATACGAGGCTTTCTTCCTCTTCTACAGTCTCGTAGGCGCCGGGGCATTTCTCGGCGTCATGACACTGCCGAAGGAGCCCCCGCATGCCTACGGAAGCGGGGCAGGGCACAGCGATATCCGTCTGCGGGACATCCTCACCCTATTCAAGGTGCCGACGGTGAGCTCCTCCTATATCGGTATCCTGCTCGGGTCGGCATTCGGCGGAATCTTGATGACCTACGTTTCGCTCTACGTGGAGCGTTACACCGAAATTCCGAATCCAGCCTTCTTCTTTACACTGTATGCGGGTATCGGGGCGCTCTCCTCCGCCGGGATCGGGAGGCTCTCCGACCGGTATGGGAGACGGACCTTCGTGCTGCCGTCGATGCTCGCCATGGCCGCGGGGATTCTCCTGCTCGTGTTTCTTCCCCGCTTTCCGTGGATGGTCTTCATAGTATCGGCGTTACTGGCGGGAGTAGGTTACCATGCGGGTCTTGCGATCTTCGTTGCCCGGGTGGTCGATGGTGCGGACCGCAGGATGAAGGCGACGGCCCTCGCCTTCCAGGAGAGCTCGATAGACTTGGGAATATCGGTGGGCATCTTTTTCTTCGGTCTGGTGAGCGTGTTCTTAAGTTATCCGGTGCTCTTCGCATCCCTCGCCTGTCTTGCCGCCGTGTCTCCGTTTCTCGTGCTCTCGAGCGATGGCGGCAAAGAGGTCGTGAGAGGCGGAGGGAAATGAGGCAAAGAGATGATAGGAACGAACGGCATGAACGAAACAGGAGAAAGGAGCAGATATGCGTTTTGAGAACAGAGCGGTAATCATTACCGGAGCGAGTCAGGGGCTCGGTGTTGCCTATGCGCGGGATTTTCTGCGCGAGGGGGCACGAGTGGCCCTCGTCGCGCGGCGTAGAGAGAAGCTCGAAGAGGTCGCCGCCGGATTGCGGGAGGAGTTCGGTCTCGGCGAGGCGGATGAGAGCAGGGTTCTGCCGGTTCCCTGCGACGTCAGCGACGAAGAGCAGGTCGAGTCGATGGTCAAGCTGGTTACAGAGCTTTTCGGCACCGTAGACGTGCTGATAAACAATGCGGCTCTGCACATATCGAAGCGGGTCGTAGAGACCAGCAAGGAGGAGTGGGACCGGCAGATCGGCGTCAACCTCACCGGCACCTTCCTCTGCAGCCGAGCGGTGCTCCCCTACATGATGGAGAAGCGCTACGGGAAGATCATCAACATCTCATCCTCCGCGGCCAAGCACTTCTTTCCCGGTTTCGGCGCATATGCCTCCTCGAAAGGCGGGATCGTGAGCTTTACCCACACCCTCTCAGAGGAGGTGAAGGACTACGACATCAATGTAAACGCCCTCTATCTCGGCATGACGAATACCGACTACACCCGGCAGAGAATCGAGAGCGACCCGGCGGTCACCATGGACCTGAACGACATGCTTCAGGTCGAGGAGGTCTCCAAGGTTGTTCTCTATTTTGCCTCCGACGAGGCTTCTCCCATAATGGGGGCGGCCGTAGATGTATTCGGAAAGAAGGCGTAGAAGGTGGGCCGGGATTTTTACAATATTGATCATCAGGTGCATTCGATCGGGCGGATACGCATACACAGCCTCCGCAGCGGAAAGTCGTTTGCAGCGGGTGAATATCGCCACGATATTATAGAGAGACTTCTATAGAAGGGAGGAGATACGAATGGCACTGTCCAAAAAACGGTTAACGGACCTCTACTACGATATGGTTTCCATACGTAGATTCGAGGAAGAGGTGGAGAAGTACTCGAAGAACGGGACGATCCCCGGCTTCATTCACCTGAGCATAGGTCAGGAAGCGGCGCAGGCCGGTGTGGTCGGCGCGCTCAAGAAGACGGACTATAAATTCCCCGATCACAGGGGACATGGGGCAATCGCCCTCAGCGGCACCGAGAAGAAGTTGGTTATGGCCGAGATCTTCGGCCGGAAGACCGGCATCAACGGAGGGCGGGGCGGCTCGATGCACATAAACGACCTGGAGTGCCGCAACATGGGCTTCAATGGTATCCAGGGCTCGACAGTGGTAACCGCCCTCGGCACCGCATTTACCTCGGTCTACAACCACACCGACGACGTAACGGCGCTCTTTATCGGAGACGGCACTCTCGGTGAGGGGACCTGTCACGAGAGCATGAACCTGGCGGCGACCTGGAAACTGCCGATCATCTACTGCCTCATAAACAACCAGTACGCCATATCGACCCACTACAAGGAATCGCATCCGCAGGAGCAGCTGGCCACCTGGGCCGACGGCTACGGGGTGCCGAACGATGTGGTCGACGGAAACGACATCGAGGCCGTGGTAGAGGCGACCGAACGGGCCGCCAAACGGGCGCGCAAGGGAGATGGGCCGACCCTCATCGAGTTCATGACCTACCGCTGGCAGGGACACTTTGCAGGTGATCCGGCCTCGTACCGGCCGGAGGAAGAGGTCAATGAGTGGCTGGAGAAGTGCCCCCTCAAGAGGTCCAAGACGAGATTGATCGAGGATTTCAATGTCTCCGAGAAAGAGCTCGAGAAACTGGAGAAGAAGGCGGACGAGGAGATCGCCGAGGCGGTTTCCTTCTCGCTCGAGAGTCCGAAACCGGACCCCGAAGATGCCCTCAGACACGTGTGGGCCGACAGAGATGGGGAGGATAGAGCGTAATGGCACGTAAATTATCGTATTCAAAGGCAATAAACGAAGCGCTCCATCAGGAGATGGAGAGAGACGAGAGCGTCTTCATCCTCGGCGAGGATGTGGCGAAGATGGGCGGCGACTTCGGCATTACCCAGGGCATCTGGGAGAAGTGGCCGGAGCGGGCAAAGGACACTCCCCTCTCCGAGGCGGCGATTCTCGGGCTCTCTGCGGGATCGGCGGTCTGCGGACTTCGCCCGGTGGCCGAGATGATGTTCGCCGATTTCGTCGGCGTCGGATTCGATCAGATTGTCAACAACGCCGCAAAGCTCAACTTCATGTACCAGGGCAAGGCGAGCGCGCAGATGGTCGTTCGCTGCCCTACGGGCGCGGGGCTTTCGACGGCTTACCACCACAGCCAGAGCATCGAACCCTGGCTGATGAACGTACCGGGGCTGGTAATCATCGCCCCGACCACCCCCTATGAGGCGAAGGGAATGCTGATCAGTGCGATCCGCAACGACAATCCCGTCATATATCTCGAGCACAAACTACTCTACAACAAAAAGAGCGAAGTGCCCGAGGAGCCCTACGAGGTGGAGCTCTACAAGGCCGAGATAGAGCGTGAGGGCAGCGACATCACCCTCGTGGCCACGATGAAGATGCTCGAACTCGCACACGAGGCGGCGAAGACCCTCGAGAAGGAGGGAGTGAGCGTGGAGATAATCGATCCCAGGACCCTCTTCCCCCTCGACAAGCAGACGATAAAGGAGTCGGTGGCAAAGACCAGCCGCCTTGTCATCGCCCAGGAGGGGCCGAAGTTCATGGGTGCGGCCGCCGAAATCAGCGCCTTTGTAAACGAGGAGCTCTTCGAATACCTCGAGAGCCCGATCAAGCGGGTGACGAGCCTCGATGCACAGGTGGCCTTTGCTCCGGAGCTCGAGCACTACATCTTGCCACGGACCGAGCACGTGCTAGATGCATGCCGAGAAGTGATGGATTTCTGAACAGCCTTGCGGTAAAGAGAGGACGAGTATGGGAACAGTAATAAAAATGCCGCGCTACGGCGCGAACATGGAAGAGGGAACGGTCTCTGAGTGGTTTTTCGAGGAGGGCGATTCCGTCGATGAGGGGGAGACCCTCTGTGAAATAGAGATAGAGAAACTCTCTAATGAGTTCGAGGCGCCGGCAACCGGCGTCCTCCGAAAGATCCTCTGCCCCGAGGGGGAGACCCGAGAGTGCGGGGAGCCGATTGCGGTCATCGCAGAGGAGGACGAGGATATAGAGCAGTTGCTCGCAGAAGCCGGCGCCGAGGCCGGAGCAGAAGCCGGCGGCGCCGAGGCCGAAGCAGGGGCCGGCGCCGAGGCCGGAAGAGAAGGTGCACGTGAAGCTGCAACGGGTGGAGAGTCCGGTGGCGGTGCAGCGCCTTCGCCGGAAGGGGCTCCTAAGATTACCCCGAAGGCGAGGAAGCTCGCCGAGCAGAAGGGGGTCGACTATAGCGGCATACGGGGTACCGGCATACACGGAGCGATTACCCGGCAGGATATCAAAGACTTCATTGCTGCCGGTGGAGCAGCGGTGGGCGCTGCCGGCGCCGGCGTTGGTGCTGGTGCCGAAGCCGCAGCCGGAGCATCGCAGGAAGGCGCCGCAGCCGCCCGGGGTGGAACAGCCGCCCGGGACAGAACAGCAGGCGCGGCGGTCCCGATGTCCTCTGTCCGGCGCGCGACATCGCGGGCGATGATGAAGAGCGTCAGCGAGAGCGCACAGACGACCATCATGATGGATGCGCAGGTGGACGAGCTGGTGCGCCGCTACCGAGCGGCAAAGGAGCGATACGCGGCGGGGGGAGTAAAAATCAGCTACACCGCTGCGGCGCTAAAGGCGGTGGCAGAAGCACTCGTCGAGCATCCGGAGATCCGCACAATATCCGAGGGAGAGGAGACGATCCGCACTCTCGAGAACATCGACATCGGCGTGGCGGTCGATCTCGGAAACGGCCTCATGGTGCCGGTACTCCGAGGCTGCGACCGTAAAGACCTGAAGACACTCGCCGGAGAGCTCTCTTCCCTGGTGGATCGAGCGAAGGCCGGCAGCCTAGGTCAGGAGGATTTCGGCGACGCCGCGATTAGCGTGAGCAATGTGGGCATGTACGGTGTGCGCTACTTCACGCCGATTCTCAATCCGCCCGAGAGCGCGATCGTAGGCCTCGGCACCCTCGAACAGGAGCCGGTCATACGGGACGGAGGTATCTTCCCCGCCTGGGTCTTCTCCCTCAACATGACCTACGACCACCGGATCATCGACGGAGCACCGGCGGCGCGATTTCTCGCGGCGGTAAAAGAGAAACTGAACGGGGTCATCCCCGAGTAGAGGAGAGGACGTATGATCAGCATAAACAGCCTGGTGATGCCCAAGGTTAAACGACTAATCGACATGGACGAGGAGCTGGGCTGCAGGGCATACCGTATGAGCAACGGAACGCACGTGGTGGATATGGGAATAGAGGTGCCGGGAAGCTGGGAGGCGGCGAAGCTCTTCTCCGAGATCGACATGGCGGACCTGGCAACCTGCAGCTATCGGGATTACCGGATAGACGAGGAGTTCAGCGTGCCTGCCGTCGAGATCTTTGCAGACAACCTGGAGCTCTCCTGCATCGCCTCGCAGATCGCGGGGTGGAAGCTGAAGAACGGCTCGGAAGAGGCGATCGGCTCTGGGCCCGCCCGCGCCCTCGCGGCGGTGGACATGGACTTCTATCTGAACTACACCGAGTACCGGGACATCCACCACGAGGCGGTGCTCGGCCTGCAGACTACCGCTCTGCCGACCGTGGAGTTGGCGCGGGAGGCTGCCGATGCATGCGGAGTGAGCGAGAAGAACCTCTATCTGCTCGCCCATCCGAGCAGGAGCCTCGTCGCATCGGTGCAGGTATCGGCGCGAATCGTCGAGCAGACGATACACCAGATGATTCAGAAGGGCTTCGATGTCTCCCGACTCGTCCGGGCGAGGGGCTGGTGTGTTGTTGCACCGGTTACGGATGACGAAACCGTCTCGATGGGAAGAATAAACGACAGCCTCCTCTACGGAGGAGAGGCGGACTTCTGGATGCGGGCCGATGACGAGGAGTTAGAGACCCTCGCCCCTCAGGTGGTCACCGCATCGGCGAAGGATTACGGACGGCTCTTTCTCGACCTCTTTCGAGAGGCGGGAGAGAAGTACTATGCGATGGACCACGAGATCCACTCCCCGGCGAAGGTTCAGTTCTTCAACATGAAGACGGGACGGGGATTCTCCGCCGGCGGCGTGAGGAACGACATTCTGAGAAAGAGCTTCTTCGAATAGGGAGGCAGGAGGAGATTATGCTAAAGATATTGGGAATTTGCGGGAGTCCGAGAAAGTCGAGCACGGAGTACGCATTGGAGAAGTCGCTCGAGGCGGCCGAAGCGGTCGGTGGCATCGAGACGGAGATGCTCACCCTGCGGGGAAAGACGATCAACTTCTGTCTGCACGACGACAAGTGTATTCGTGAGGGGGCCGACCACTGCACCCTGTGGGACGACGACTGGACGAAGGTCTACCGGAAGGTCTTCGATGCCGACGGGCTGATCATTGCCTCGCCGGTACACAGCATGGGTATTTCCGGGCAGCTCGCCACTTTCTTCGACCGTTTCCGGGCGAACTGGATACTCCTGCAGAAGGAGCCGGAGACTTTTAATAGGAAGGTCGGCGCGGCCCTAACCGTCGGAGGCACGAGGAACGGAGGGCAGGAGACTACGATAAACGTCATCCACGGCTTCTATCATACCCAGGGAGTGACCATCGTGAACGGGGGCATGGGCGCCTACAGCGGCGGCATGGTCTGGAGCAAGGACCGAATGGCCGAAGGCGCGGCCGAGGACGAGATAGGGATGAAAAACGTCAAATATATCGGCCGAAGGGTTGCGGAAGTCGCCCTGAAGTTGAATAAGGGAGAGTAGACGGGTTTGTAACCGTTCTCAAAAAAAACATTGACAATGCTAAGAAGGGATGGGATAATACCATAAACATCTTATCTATACATCTATATGTATTTGGGAGTAGTTGTATAGAGTTGTCTATTTCGTTTCGCATGCCGCTTCGCGGCAACCGAAACGCAGAAAATTATACTTCTCAAAAAAACAAAGGAGGAAAAGGATGAAACTGGTAAGAACTACACTTATCATCCTACTGGTTTTCGCAGTGGCAGTCGGATTCGCCTTCGCGGGCGGACAGCAGGACAAGGCTGCTCCGGCGGAAAAAGAAGCAGAAGAGGATACGCTCAAAGCCGCGTGTCTGATGTCGGGACCGATCAACGACGGCGGATGGAATCAGCAGGCCTACGAAGGCATGCTCCGACTGAGGGACAACCTCGGTTATGAGATCGCCTATACCGAAAACGTAAAGAAGGCAGAGCAGAAGTCTATCCTGCGCAACTACGCGCAGAAGGGATTCGATCTCATCTTCGGTCACGGTTTCGAATACGGCGATGCGATAAACGAGGTAGCCCCGGAGTTTCCCGAGGTCACCTTCTACAACATCGGCGGCAACGCTCATGCCGAGAATGCAGGTTCCGGACAGTTCGCCCAGGGTGAGCTCTCCTACCTCGCCGGTGTGCTGGCGGCGGAGTTTACCAAGACCAACAAACTCGGTTTTGTCGGCGCCATGGAGATTCCCACCATCAAGTTGGAGGTTGAGACCTTCAAAGAGGTGGCCAAGGAGTACAACCCCGACACCTCCGTCACCGTTGCCTACACCGGCAGCTGGACCGACGTAAACAAGGGTAAGGAAGCGGCCCTGGCACAGATCTCCCAGGGGGTCGATGTGATCCTCGCAATCGGCGATGCCTGCGACGTCGGCGCCATTCAGGCGGCAAAGGACAGGGACGCCTATGTGATCGCCTTTGTGGGCGACTTCAACCACCTCGCTCCCGAGACGGTGCTTACCTCCTGTATTCAGGACGTGGCAAAGCTCATAGAGCTGCAGGGCGATAAGTTCAAGAACGGCACATGGGAGAACGAGAGAGCGGCGGTCTACGGTATCGCCAGCGGTATAGAACACCTCGGCAAGTGGTCTCCTCTGGTACCCGAAGATCTGAAGCAGAAGGTCCTCGATCTGGAGCAGCAGATTGCCGACGGCGAGCTGAACGTAACCAAGTCGGTACAGTAGAGCAGAGAGCATCTAATGTGCGGGTGCGGGTAAAACCGCACCCGCAATTTCTATACAAATCAATACATGGAATAGAGAGAGATAAGGGGGCGGCTGTGGCGCCGATACTAGAGATAGAGAATCTTACGAAGAAATTCTCCCGGGTAGTCGCGAACGATAGCGTCAACCTCACGGTGGAAAAGGGGGAGGTGCGGGCCCTCCTCGGAGAGAACGGTGCGGGAAAAACCACTCTCATGAACTGTTTATACGGACTTTACGGCATGGACTCCGGCGAGATTCGGATTAATGGTGCTAAGGTGCAGATAAACAGTGCCCACGATGCCATAAAGAACGGCATCGGCATGGTGAGTCAGCACTTTATGCTGGTTCCGAAGCTGACGGTTACGGAGAACGTAATCCTCGGACTCAAGTCTCCCAACGAACCGTGGGTTGATTTCAAGCAGGCGGCGAAAAACGTAAAGGAGCTCTCCGACCACTATTCGTTCAACATCGATCCCGAGGCGAGAATACAAGATCTTGCGGTCGGCATGCAGCAGAGGGTCGAGATCCTCAAGCTCCTCTACCGTGAATCCGACCTCATGATATTCGATGAGCCCACGGCGGTACTCACTCCCAACGAGGTGGAGGAGTTCTTCGAGATCATAAAGAAGTTCAAGAACGAGGGACGGACCATCATTTTTATCAGCCACAAGCTGAACGAGGTCATGTCCATCTGCGACAACGTGACGGTCATGAGAGACGCCAAGGATGTGGGCAATGTAGCGGTCTCGGAAACTTCCGAAAGGGAACTCGCGAAGATGATGGTGGGCAGAGAAATCGAATTGGCCGAGGCGGAAGAGGCGAAGAGCACCGGCGACGTGGTCCTCGATGTGGAAGATCTTCACGTGCTCGGGCCCCAGGGTCTCGAGGCGGTAAAGGGGATATCTCTTCAGGTAAGGTCCGGGGAGATCCTCGGCATCGCCGGTGTGGACGGCAACGGGCAGCTCGAACTAGGTGACGGCATATGCGGCCTGAAGAAGGTAGAAGAGGGGCATGTCCGTATAAGCGAACAGGATGTAACCAACCTTACCCCCGACAAGCTGATGAGCTACGGACTTTCTCACATACCGCCGGACCGCCATAGGACCGGACTCATCCTCGAGTACAGCGTAGAGGACAATCTGGTCTCAAAAGAGATCGCCGAGTCGGAATACTCGAAATACGGCGTGCTGCGCAGGGCCAACATAAGGGAGCATGCGAATAAGCTCATAGGCTCTTTCAACATTCGCGGCTGCGGACCTGCGACCTTTGCCCGTCAGGTATCGGGGGGAAATCAGCAGAAGATCATCCTCGCCCGGGAATTTTCCAGGCAGCCTAAGCTTATCGTGGCCGTGCAGCCAACACGGGGTTTGGATATATCGGCGATCGAATTCGTGCGCGAGGAGCTCATACGGCAGAGGGACCGAGGAGCGGCGATACTCCTCATATCGACGGAGCTCGAGGAGATCCTCGCCCTTTCGGATCGCATCGAGGTCATCTATGAGGGAGCGTTTACCGGTTCTATTAAAGGGCACGATGTGGACCCGATGGATATCGGGCTGCAGATGGCCGGGCAGAAGCGAAAAAGCGAGTAAGGCGGAAAAGGATTTGGTATGGAACTAAAACAGACTTTGATCAACTTTTTTACCTGGGATCGGTTGAAGAACGTTGCGGTGCCGGTTATCGGTGTACTCGTAGGCATCTTCATCGGCTCTCTAGTGGTGGTATCCCCCGACAGGCCGCTCTTTACCATTATCGGAAACCTCTTCTGGGGGGCCTTCGGGACGACGAGCAACTTTGCCGGAAGCCTCGTGTTCGCCATACCCCTCGGCTTTACCGGATTGGCCATCGTCATGGCCTTTAGGACGGGTATACTGAATATTGGTGCAGAAGGCCAGCTCCAGCTGGCGGCGGTAGCGGCCACCCTGGTGGCGATAAACACCGGTTTCTCCTCTCCTTTTGTTCATATATTCACCGCAATTATAGCAGGAGCCGCCGTAGGAGCGTTATGGGCCTTTCTGCCTGCGGTCCTCAAGGCCTACAAGGGCTTTAACGAGATCGTGGTGACGATGCTGATGAACTACATCGCCATCCTCTTCGTGAGTTACCTGGTACAGGGACCGGTCAAGGACCAGAGCCAGTACTTTCCCCAGACGAAGAAGATTGCCGAGACGGCGACGCTCAATCAGGTGGTAGAGGGCATACATCTCCACTCGGGAGTCTATATTTTCTTCTTCCTCGTGGTGGTGGTATACTTCGTCCTCTTCAAGACCTCCTTCGGATTCCGAATGCGGGCGGTAGGGCTCAACCAGGATGCCTCGAGGTATGCGGGAATAAAGGTGGAGCGAAGGCTCGTCTATGCCATGCTCATAAGCGGCGGACTCGCCGGTGTTGCCGGAAGTGTGGAGATCCTCGGTGTCCACCATCGGCTTCTCGAGGGCTTTAGCCCGGGCTACGGTTACGATGCCATCGCCGTCGCCCTCCTGGCGAATCTCAACCCCATAGGCGTCATCTTCTCGGCCCTCTTTTTCGGGGCCCTGAGGAATGCGGCAAACAATCTGCAGATAGAAATGGGTATTCCGGTAGCCTTCATCTATGTGATACAGGCCCTCGCGATAATGATCGTAATCGGTTCGCAGGGTATGCCTCGCTTTATCAAGAACATCAAGAGGAGATTCTCCAATGTTTAGTGAACTAGTGTCGATCATATTTTCACAAGACTTTTTGTCGAGCAGCCTGAGGTTGGCGACTCCCCTCCTGATTGCCACCATGGGAAGCATCTTCTCCGAACGTAGCGGCGTGTTGTTCCTCGGATTAGAGGGGTTTCTCCTCATCGGGGCATTCTTCGGTTTCGTCGGCGGCATGACCTACGGACCCTGGGTGGGAATTCTCTTCGCCATAGGAGTGAACCTGGTCATCGGTCTCATCTACGCCTTTATAACGGTGACCCTGGCGGTCAACCAGGTTGTAGTCTGCGTGTCGATCAACATCCTCGGTCTCGGCCTGACGGGAGCATTGCTCAGGACCATTTTCGGCACCACCACGAGTCAGCTTCAGTCCCCGCGTTTTCTTCCCATCGAGATCCCGGTCCTCTCTCAGCTGCCGATAATAGGTGTGATCTTCAACCAGACCCTGCTCACCTACATCGGCATCATCATGGTGCCCGTCGTATTCATCATCTTCTTCAGGACAAACTGGGGACTGAAGATCCGCGCGGTGGGCGAGCATCCGAGGGCTGCGGAGTCCATGGGAGTAAATGTCTCGAGAATCCGCTACATCTCCATCCTCTGGGCTGCCACCTTCGTGGCCATAGGCGGAGCGGCGACTACCATAGGCGACATCGGCTATTTTACCGAGAACATCACTGCGGGCCGCGGATTCATCGCCTTCGCGGCGGTCATCCTCGGACGCTTCCATCCGATAGGCACCCTCATTACGGTGGTCTTCTTCGGCATGGTCGATGCCTTCCAGCTCAACCTGCAGGCCTCCGGTGTGCCTATTCCCTATCAGTTTCCCCTCATGTTACCATACTTCCTGACCCTTATCGCCTTCCTTATCGCCGGCTCCGGAGTGGCGCCGAAGGCTTGGGGGACACCCTACATAGCGGAGGAGTAGCTTGCGTGCATGACAGTGTGGTTGATCTTGCAGCACGGTTGATTCGAATACCGAGTTCTACGGGAGAGGAGGAAGACCTCTCCCGTTTTGTCGAGGACTACCTGCGCAGTGCGGGGGTTCCGGAGCTGTTCCGCGACCGCTACAACAGCGTCATAGCCGTACTGCCCGGCCGCAGCAGGAGCACCCTCGTGCTCGACGGGCACCTGGACACGGTGGCGGCGAGCGGAGAGGAGGAGTGGCGGTACGCTCCCTTCGACGGAGTGGTGGAGGAGGCCGAAGACGGAAGCCGCAGGCTCTACGGCCGCGGTGCGAGCGACATGAAGGGCGCCCTCGCGGCGATGATTACCGCACTGCTCCGCCGCCTCGAGCCGGTAGGTGAAGATGGGCTGGGTCGTGAAAAGGGCCGCCGCGGGGAACGATCTGAGCTTCCTTTTACCGTAGCGCTGACTGCCACCGCCTCCGAGGAGACTTACGAGGGCTACTGTTTGGGCAAGGCCCTCGAGCAGCTGCGGGAGTGGGGCTATGAGCCCGCAGCGGTCGTAGTAGGGGAGGCATCCTCTCTCAACCTGATGTACGGCCAGAGGGGGCGTGCCGAAATCCGGGTGACTGCTCACGGCAGCCCGGCTCACTCGGCCCACCCCGAGGCTGGGGTGAACGCGGTCGAAAACATGGGACGTCTACTCTCCCGTTTCGAGGAGATAGATACACCGGAGGATACCGATCTTGGACTCGCAATAGCCGCAGTGACCGACATTATCTCTACCCCGTATCCCGGAGCATCGGTCATTCCCCACAGATGCTCCGTCACCATAGATCGGAGGACCGTCAGCGGTGAAACCGAGACGGGAGTTCTCTCCCCCTACAGCGACCTCATTACACGGATCTCAGAGACCTATCCCGAGCTCATCGCTCATGCGGAGATAGTGAGCAGACCTCTAAGAGCTGCCGACGGGACGGAGGAGTCGGTGCTGCAGTTTCACCCTGCCTGGAAGCTCGAGAAGAACCATCCGGCCATAGAGGCGGCCCTGCGGGGACTGGAGAGTGCCGGCATCCGGGCGGAGCTCGGTACCTACGCCTTCTGCAGCAACGGCAGCAGGTCGGCCGGCATCGAAAAGATACCCACTCTCGGCTTCGGCCCTTCACGCGAAGAGCTCGCCCATGTCCGGGACGAGTACATCGAGGTCTCCGAGCTCGAGCAGGCCGTGGAAGGCTATGCAGCGCTCATCGAGAGCCTCGGCGGGTATCTACTTAGCTCCGGTACCGGAGAGTAGCCGGCTCGACAGTTAGTGAGGCCTCAGGCCGTCTTCTTCTGTAACGGATTCCTCATCCTCCGCCACGAAAACCCACAGTACGAACAGTCCGGCTACGCTGAATGCGATCATCGACAGGAGCATGAGGGAGTAGGAGATCTCCGCAGTGGCCCCCGCAATGACCGGACCGAGCATGATGCCGAGGGTGTTTGCCGTCCAGACGTAGCCTATTCCCTCTCCCCGGCGGGCAGGAGGAAAGTAGAGGGAAACAAAGGTGACCGAGGCGTTGTGGAAGGCGCCGTAGGCGAGGCCGATGCAGATCCAGCCGAGTATGGTGAGGATCCAGGTGTTCGCCATTAGAAACGAGGTGAAGGAAAGAATGGTGACGAGGGTTCCCAAGATCATCGTCCGCTTTATTCCGAAGAGGATCATACGGCGCCCGAAGTAGAGGTGGGCGACGAACATGAAGAGCGGGTCTATGCCGGCCACGAGCATGGAGCGTGATTCGGAGAGGCCGATTCCCTCCTTCATATAAAGCGCGGAGATCGAAATGAAGCCGGCTACGCCGATGTTGCGGATGAATGTTCCCAGGTAGACTGCCCACATGCCGCGGATGCGGAGATCTTCTCTGCGGGGCAGGAGGCGGAACTTCGATGTGCGTTGTTTCGTGTTTGGATTTTGGGCTGATTCGGCGTGGAAGGATGCAACGGATGACGGTATGAAGATTGTGGGTATCGCCGCGAGCACCGCTCCGAGGGCGAGAACCGACACCGTACTCCCTACCGACCAGAGTGACAGCGCCCCAGAGAGCCCCAGGCGTCCGGCGAGGATACCGGCGGCGCTTGCGGCGTTCAACAGTCCGAGGTTCTTCGAGCGAAGCTCCCTGTTCTCGCCGGAATATTCGCTCATCAGCGACATGGCGACAGGATTGAAGCCGGCCTCGAAGAAGGCGATGAGCCCTGCGACAATGAGAAAAAGCACGGGTATGCTGAGGAATCCGTAGAGGGGGTAGAGCAGGGCAGCGGTTACCCCGATAATGAGCAGCAGGCGACCCCGCAGTCCGGTTGAGTCGGCGATTTTGCCCCAGACAGGGGAGGTGAGCGATTGTACTCCACCGGTGACCGCGGCTATGAGGCTAATGACGAAGAGCGAGGCGCCGATCTCTCTGAGGCGGTATTGCAGCACCATCGCAAAGGCCATCATCGTCATGAGACGGAAGAATGTCGATGCGAGGATGAAGGCTTTGCGGTCCATCTGCATTATTCTTTTGTGCGCCTCTTTTCGTGAGAGCGAATCTGCAGACTGAAGGCGTCGGAGAGCCTGCGGATAAAGCCGTTTTCACCATGGTACGCCTCGACGTAGGCAGGGTCGGGGCGTACACGTGTTTCTATAGGGAGGAGCCTGCGGACAGTCTCCTCCGTGGAGAGATCGAAACCGGCTCGGCGGAGTGTTTCGATTCCGGCGGCCGCGGCGCCGAGGGCCGCTCCCACTTTGCCGATCGTGACGACCTCCTTGTTCCATATCCCTGCGATCCGCTTGAGGATCTCATTGCTCTCGGTCGGTCCTCCGGTTACGTAGAGGGGCTCCTGTCCTTTCGCTGGGCTCTTCTTACGTGAAGAGGTATAGGATTGGCCGCCGGAAAAGCCGAGGCTGTAGTGGTAGAGCAGGCCGAGGCTGCTGTCAACGATACCGGAGTAATCATGCGCGAGGCCGGCTTTCCCGCCGTCCGGTCTGAAAAGGGGGAAGGCCGGAGAGTCGGGAAAGGACTCCCGCTGCGGCTGCCACAGAGCCATCGCCGAACCCGGTGCGGCGGAGGCGAGGGCCTCGTCGGCCGGTCCGTACTCCTCCCTCGAGAGTCCGTAGAGCGACCTCACGTGATCCCATACCAGGGCGCCGTTGGTCCTGCAGCCGAATACGAAGGGTCTGCCGAGCCCGTCGTACATCGCATTGGCGTAGCCGTTCTCATCCACGAAGTCTCCGTCGGTCGAGACCATGTGGACGAAGCTGGTGCCGAGGCTCAGGAGGTCTCCGGGGACGAGGACCTTCGTCTGCGGATTGTCGCCCGAACCCGCCGCGACCAGGCAGTCGGAGGAAAAGCCGTACCGCTCGGCAAAATAGGCGGCGATTTCGCCTATCGGGGCATACGGGTCGGTAAGGTCAGGCAGCTTCGCCATGAGGCCCTCGGTTCCGTCCGGAAGGTCGCCGCCGACCGCCTCGAGAAGCTTCGGATCCCACTCCCTGTTACGGTAGTTCATGAGACTCGTGCCGCAGCCGTTGCCGTAGTCCGAAGCTGCCTCTGGGCGGCCGCTCAAGACCGCCGCGGCAAAGGTGTTGAGCAGGAGCACCTTCGCCGTGTTCGCATACTCGTCCGGATAGCGGCGCGCCACTCGGCGCACCACCGCGCCGGTAAAACGCAGCGGGCTGTCGGAACCGGAGAGCTCGATCATGCGTTTTCTACCCCCCACCTTCCCGCGAATATGTGCGGCCTCCTCCTCCGTATCACTGGTCATCCAGATGGGAGCGGTACGGTAGGAGAAACTCTCCTGCAGTATGCCGACCAGATCTTGTGCCCGGTCGCCGGCCGCCGTTCCGACTGAACCTATCTTCTCCAGGTTCTCTGCAAACCGTTCGTCCACGTAGACGTGTCCGTGCTGCTGAGCGGATATGTTGATGACTCCGATGCGGCCCATGTCGATGCCCTCCCTCCTCATGTCGGAGAAGAGGGCATCGATCGCGGCCAAGAAGAGGGCAGGCGGTTGATCCGCCTCTCCCACGCGCCGTGGCGGTATGAGGAAGCTCCGGTGGTCTATTCCATATCCGTTGAGCCGCGGGTCATGTATGTAGGAGAGGGATCTGCTGTCTATCACGGAACCGCTCTCCGGCTCGATGAGCACCCCGGTGAGGCTCTGGGTGCTCAGATCGAGACCGAGGGAGAGGGGCGAGGTCGAGTGCAGGCTCTTGTCCGGCTCAGGCGACATGGTCTACTCCGTGGTCATGAGATAGCGGTTTACGATGCTCTCGAGCATCTCCTGCCTGCCGGAGACGTTTTCTATCCGGTCGTGCTCGTGGGCATAGGCGGAGAGCTCCTCGAAGTCGGTCTTTCCCTCTACGATCTTCCTTCCGATGCCCTCGTCGTAGCTCTTGTAGCGCTCGGCGATGAAGTCCTCGAAGACACGGTCTTCGAGCATCTTGTGCGCAACCTTCAGCCCGCGGGCGAAGGCGTCCATACCGGCGATGTGGCTGTAGAACATGTCCTTCACATCGATGGAAGACCGGCGGTACTTTGCGTCGAAGTTGAGTCCGCCGGGTTCGAGTCCGCCGTTCTGCAGGATCTCGTACATTGCCGCGGTAGTCATGTAGAGGTCGGTGGGGAACTGGTCGGTATCCCAGCCGAGCAGGAGGTCTCCCTGGTTGGCGTCGACGCTGCCGAGGAGGCCGTTTATGCGGGCGTAGCGCAGCTCGTGGGCCATCTCGTGCATCGCGAGGGTGGCATGATTGGTTTCTATGTTGATCTTGATGTCGTCGATGAGGTCGTTGGCCCGGAGAAATGCGTGGATATTGCCGGCATCGAAGTCGTACTGGTGCTTGGTCGGCTCCTTCGGCTTGGGCTCTATCAGCAGCTGCCCTTTGAAGCCTATCTTTTTCGCATGATCGACGGCCATGTGGAGAAAGCGGGCGAGGTTGTCGAGCTCGAGCTTCATGTCTGTGTTGAGAAGGCTGTAGTAGCCCTCACGGCCGCCCCAGAATACGTAGTTCCGGCCGCCGAGCTCGTGGGTCACCTCCAACGCCTTCTTTACCTGTGCCGCCGCATATGCGTAGACGTCTGCATTGCTGGAAGTCGCCGCCCCGTGTAGAAAGCGGGGATGCCCGAAGAGATTGGCGGTGCCCCAGAGCAGGTTGATGCCGTACTCCTTCTGCTGCTCCTTGAAAATGGAGACGATCTCGTCCAGATTCGCCTCTGTCTCCGCGAGGCTCGAACCCTCGGGAGCAACGTCCCGGTCGTGGAAGCAGTAGAAGGGAACGCCGAGCTTGTCGGCCATCTCGAAGATGGCATGGGCCTTGACCTTTGCCTTGCCCATCGAATCTGCGATCTCGTCCCAGGGACGGATGGCGGTGTCGGCGCCGAAGGGGTCGCCGCCGCCGCTGTTTATCGCCTGCCAGAAGGCCACCGAGAAGCGTAGGTGCTCCTTCATCGTCTTTCCGCCGACCTTTTCGTCGGGATTGTAGTACTTGTAGGCCATCGGATTGTCCGATTTCGACCCCTCGTAGGCTATTTTCGGTATATCGGGAAACTGCTCTTTCATGGTACGCGCTCCTTGTAAGGATTTATAGTTCCATTGTAATCGAAAAATGAACACGTGTAAACTAAAAATGACCCCGCCCTGAGCTCAGAGCGGGGTCCGTTCGTACAGTCAGGTCACTTGCAGTTCTAGAATAAAAGCCAGGAAAACTTCCCGACGCCGATCCAGAAGTAGGTGACAACCGCGCCGACGAAGAAGAGTCCGAAGAGTGTGAACATCGCCACGTCCTCCTTCGATATCAGCGACTCGTGGAGGTAGGTCCGGTCCGGGCTGCCGGTGAATGCCTTCGACTGCAGGACCACCTCTATCATCTGACTCTCCACCATGGAGGTGAGGATGAGGGGTATCGCCACCTTTGCGTATACCTTCACCCGTTTGATCGGGCCCATCTTCTCCATGGGCAGGCCCCGAAGCCTCTGCGCCTCGATTATCGTGTGGATCTCGTCGAAGAGGAGGGGAAAGAATCGCAGCGTGGAGGAGAAGATGAAGGTGATCTTGTAGGGGATCTTCGCCTTCACCATGCCGATAATCATCCGGTTCACGTCGGTGGTGAAGATGGCGATAGGGATAACGAGCACCATCGTGAGGGTCTTGAAGAGGGCGTTGAAGCCGTACAGGGTGCCCTCGAGGCTCAGCATGCCGCCGCCGATCAGGAACCAGTTCTGCGGTAACGTAAAGATCGGGGTGAGGCTATCGTGTCCGGTCAGCGAGAGGACCTGCTCTTTGTTGAAGAAGCCGTGGGTCAGGATGAGAAGAAGTCCGAAGAAGGTCATGACCAGGTAGATCGTTCGTATGTATTTCCACCGCACGCCGACGGCGAGTGCTCCTATGGTGAGCAACAGGGTCATCGCCCCGCCGGTCACCGGACTCTCCCACATGAAAGCCACCGCGGTGATGACGACTACCATGAAGAGCTTTGGGCGAAAATCGAGGCGGGTAAAGACGCTGTCCCGCTTTACGGTCTGAAAAGTGACGGTACTCATTCGGCACCTCCTTTCGCTGAAACGGTCTCTTGTGCACAGACGAAGCACTCCGCCAATTCGGCGGGAGTAAGCAGCTTCTTGAAAGTTCCCTTCTCTATTCCCTCACCGAGAAGGGAGCGTGCGAGCGAAACCGCCTGGGGCGAGGTGAGATAGGTCTTCTCGAGGGTTTCGGTGTCATGATAGGCCTCGCGGATGTGGTCGTCGAGGAGGATGGTCCCCTTGCCCATGACCACGACCCTCTTCGCGTAGTCCGGCATCAGATAGAGGTGGTGGGTGATAACGATCACCGTTTTGCCCATTTCGTGGAGCTGCCTGCTGATGTCGAGGATGTACTTCGCCCCCTTGTAGTCCTGTCCGGTCGTCGGTTCGTCGAAGATGATGGTGTCCGGGTACATCGCGAGTATGGCGGCGATGACCACCCGCGCCCTGTCTCCCTTCGGGAGCGAGAGGGGGTGCTTGTAGCGCACATCGAGGAGGCCCATCGACTCGAGGCTCTCGGTCGTCCGTTTCTCCACCGTCTCCTTGGGAAAGCCGAGGTTCTTGAGGGCGAAGGCAACCTCCGCCTCGACCGAGGAGTTGAAGATCTGGTTGTCCGGATTCTGCGCAACGTAGCCTATGTGTCTGGCGAGCTCGCTCATGGAGAGCTGTGAGGAATCCTTTCCTCCGACCTCGACGGTGCCGGAGGTGGGCTCGAGCAGCTTCAGGAAGTGTTTGACCATCGTGGACTTGCCGGCCCCGTTTTGACCGATGATCAGCAGATACTCCCCGCGGTATATGTCGAGGTTTACCCCGTGCAGTGCTTCCGTCCCGTCGCCGTAGACGTGCTTCATCTCGCGGAGGCGGATGAGCAGCTGCTTCTCCTCCCATTTCTGATCCGGTTCCACCGCCTGATGCTCGGTGTGCTGCGAAGGGTGGGGGATCTCGAGCTCGCAACTGCCTGCGAGTTTCGACATGAGCTCGAGACCCGGTTTTAACTTGACCGGTATCTTCGGGACCTCTACGCCCCGTCCGCGCATGTAGGAGAAGGTCTGCGCCACCTGCGGCGGCCTGAGGTCGTGAGACATCAGAAGTTCGGTGTTTCCGTAGATCTCTTCCGGCGTGCCCGTCTGTACAATCCGGCCTCCGGAGAGGAGGATGACGCGGTCGGAGAACTCGGCCATCTCCTCTGCGGCGTGACTGACCATGATGATGGTCACCCCCATCTCCTTGTTGAGCTCCCGTACGGTGCGAAAGACCTCCTTGGCACCGACGGGATCGAGTTGGCTCGTCGGCTCGTCGAGTACCATAAGGTCTGGCTGGAGGGCCAGGGCGGCGGCGATCGCCAGCCGCTGCTTCTGTCCTCCCGAGAGCTCGTGGGGATGTTTCTCCTCGGTTCCTTCCAACCGAACCGCCTCGAGCACACCGGGAATACGCCGGCGAATCTCCTCCCGCGGCACCTTGAGGTTCTCGAGGGCGAAAGCGATCTCATTCTCCACGCTCGTACTGGTTATCTGGCTCTCCGGATCTTCGAAGACCGTGCCGACGTGTTGACTCAGCACGCTTATGGGGTGCTCGAGGGTGTCAAGTCCGGCCACCTTCAGAGATCCGAAGAATTTTCCGCCGTAGAACTGCGGGACGATCCCGGTAAAGCCCATGGAGAGGGTGGATTTACCCGCTCCCGTCGGGCCGATCAGACCGAGGAACTCGCCCTTGTAGAGCTCGAGATTGACATCCCTCAGCACATAGTCTTCCGAGTTCGGATACTTGTACGAGATGTCTGAGCACTGAGCTATGATCTCCTGCATTGTCGATACTCCTGAATGTGGGCCGGCCGGAGGCTCCCGCAGCGCGGAAGGGCCGGCCGGCCCGTGTCGTTTAAAAATTCGGAAAGTGAAAGTTCGGAAAACCCCGTGTGGGATCTCCTCAGAAGAGTGCCTTCTGCGGTTTTACCACGCCGATGGCACGAAGG
Source organism: uncultured Spirochaetaceae bacterium (assembly GCA_964346645.1). Lineage (GTDB taxonomy): Bacteria > Spirochaetota > Spirochaetia > DSM-16054 > Sediminispirochaetaceae > CAYFVU01. The sequence continues at coordinate 25,297 of CAYFVU010000016.1, forward strand.
CCCACGATTACACCGGTACCGACGACGGCTCCGACGATCGAGCGCATGGCGTTTTCGAAGGGCATCATCGGGATGAGCATGACCCAGACCTCTTCGGGCCAGTTGAACATGGTGTAGGTAATGGCGCTCTGGCAGACGTGGGCGAGACCGAAGGTCATCCATGTACCGAGAAAGAGTGCCACTGCGAGGTAGGGAATCTTCTCACTGCGCAGCCACCTCGCGAAGATCTTGCGGGTAGGCAGGATCCAGAGCAGGATGGCGGACCAGTCCATAAAGGTTCCCATGATGACGACCGAGAGACTTACGCCGTTGACCACGATCGCGCGGCCGGCGTAGATGAGCAGCGCGATGATCGACACAATGGTAATGGGAATCCACCACCAGTTGCGGCCGCCCGACTGCACCATGGAGCCGGCCGACAGAGCGGCTACTACCGCCGCGAGTATCGTCACTGCGGGAACTCCGGCCGTGTGCGGCGCGATAAAGATGCCGATGAGCGTTCCAATGGTGCTCGAGATGACGCCTGCGATCGGTCCGAGTACCCATCCGGTAAGTGCGAGAATACCCTGGCTCATCGGGAAGCTTCCCCCCGACGCCATCACGACCGACATCGGAATGAAGGCGAGTGCCGCGGTAACCGCCGCCAGAACCACGATATAGGCTACCGGCGCTCCATCGATTGCCGCTCCGCCGAGAGATTTTACCTCTCTCTCCTGTCCAGTAGGCTCTTGTCCGGTGTGTTGATCAGACATACAACAAACCCCCTAATAAAATGTTAACCCGCTATGCGGGCCTCTTCACGTATCCTTCTCGGCTCCGAAAATATCCAGTTTGGATTCCCGGAACGAGGAAATGTAGTTCATGCAGAATTCGTCCTCACCGGCGAGGGCCGAAATCCCTCTGATGAAGGCGCCGGACTCCTTCGTGATCTCGATAAAGGTCGCATCTTGGCCGAGGGCGGCGCACATGGCCAGAAAAGAGGTGTTGAGTATGTCCTCCTGCGGTAGTCCGTAGGAGACGTTATTGAGACCGCAGATCGTCTTGTACTGCGGATATTCGGCCTTTACCCTGCGCAGGGTCTCCAAATAGATCCTTCCGTTGTCGGCATTGACCGAGAGCGGAAAGACCATGCAGTCGAGGTATACGTCCTCGGAGGGAATGCCGTACTCCCGTATGGCATCGTCGAGCTTCGGCATGACCCTCATCCGGTCGTCGACATCGGAGGGCATGCCGCTCTCGTCGTGCATGATGGCCGTTACCATCGCGTTATGCTCTCTTATCAGGGGGAGGCTATCCTCGATGCGGTGCCGTTCGGCGGTGATGGAGTCGACCATCGCCCTGCCGTGGCGATGTACCTCGAGGCCGATCCGGTGGGCCTCGGGATTCGGAGAGTCGATGCAGAGGGGGATCTCGATCTCGTCCTGGATCGTGCGGAACATCCACTCGATGTCGTCGGGCTCGCTGTCGATTCTCGAGCCGCAGTTGATCGCCAGCATGTCCGCACCGTAGTCTATCTGCATGCGGGCGAGGCGCAGCAGCTCTTCGCTGTCCCGTTGCTCTATCATCTCGTCGATGCCGTCGACACTGGTGTTTATTACGGCTCCGATAACGTACATCCCTCACCTCCTGCTGAAATCGATTTTGTAATCGGTTACAAGTTGTGAGTATTGTAAAGGGGCAACTCGAGGTTTGTCAAACTAAAACTGCAGGAAGTATACAAAAAGTATAGAGGAGGTCACCCTTTCTTCCTCTCTTTTTTGGCCGTATTACGCCGGCAGCCTTTTATACTGCACTTGCCACGCCGGCGATACACGGATAGGATTCATGCATATGAGTGGAACGGCGGAAGTAACTCTACGTGATACGAGGCGCACGCGGACCCTCCACGTGCTTATCGGCAGCACCGTGGTCGAGGTGGTCACATCGACTCCGGATTTTTCGATCAACGCCGCCTGCGGAGGCAACGGCACATGCGGCAAGTGCCGAGTAGTGCTCGAGGGCCGAGGCGTATCTCCTCCCGACGAGATCGAGAAGGGCTTTCTCTCTCGGGCCGAGCTCGAACGGGGGGTACGCCTCGGGTGCCGCGCCCATGTTACGGACTCCTGTACCATCTATCTCGATACCGCGGAAATCGAAGACCTGCCCGAGTTCGAAACATCCCGCACGAGACCGCTTATCTACGCGCCGGATCCACCGGTACGCGTGGAGCAGGTAAGACTTTCTCCTCCATCTCTCGAGGATCAGCGCAGCGACGAGGAGCGGCTGCTCGCGGCTCTCGCCGAAGACCGCGGGAATCCGGAGCCGCAGATAGCCCCGTCCCTGTTGAGAAATCTCCCCTCGGTGTTGCGTCGTGGTAACTTCCGAATCTCCGTGCTCTGCTCTGACCGGAGGATCTATCGCATTCTCCCCGCAGCGCGTGCGCCGCATCTCGGAATCGCGGTTGACATCGGCACTACCTCTCTGGCCGTCTACCTCCTCGACCTCGAATCGGGGGAGATACTCGGCTCGCTCTCGAGACGCAACCGGCAGTCGAGTTTCGGCGGTGACGTGATCTCGAGAATCTCCGCCTTTCGAGAGAACGGCGAGAGGATGCGCCGCAGTTTGGTCGAACAAATAGAGGAGATGGCCGGCGAGCTGTTGGGCGAGCTGAACGGCCTGCCTACCGGAGAGATGACCGGCGAGCCGAACTCCGGCACCGGCGCCTTCGATCGTGTGGCGGCGGTCTGCGCAGTGGGGAACACCGTCATGCTCCACCTCTTGACCGGCCTCGATCCGACCTACATAGGAGAGGCCCCGTTTATCCCGGTGAGCACCGCCTACCGGGAGCTCTCCGCAGAGGAGGCCGAATTCTCCTCGCTCCGCTGTCCTCTGCTGGCACTTCCCTCCGTCTCCGGCTACATCGGTTCCGACATTACCGCCGGAGTGGTCGCATCGGGTATGCATGAGGTCGAACAGACGGCTCTGCTCATAGACATCGGCACGAACGGCGAGATCGTCCTCAAGAGGAAAGGGGAGTACTTCGCCTGCTCCGCCGCCGCCGGACCCGCCTTCGAGGGGGCGGGCATAGCCTGCGGCATGGGGTATGACCACGGCGCCGTCGAGGCGGTCGGTTACGGCGAGGAGGGGATACACTACGCGGCGGTAGGAGGCGGTGAGCCGAGGGGGCTCTGCGGCTCAGGAATTCTCGACTCCGCCGCTGCGCTTCTCGATGCAGGTTGGGCGGAGTCTACCGGACGCATGCTGAGCGAGGCGGAGGTCCGCGAAGAGGGTCTCGAGTCCGGTGGTGCGGCACTTATTACCGAGAAGGCGGGGGAGCCGCGGCTGCTCTTCTCGTCGAACGGGCGGGGGGAGGTCTACTTCTCCCAAACGGACATGCGGCAGGTGCAGAACGCCAAGGCGGCGGTGGCGGCGGGCATTCGTACCCTCCTAATGGAGACGGGTGTCGAGCCCGAGGAGGTGGAGAAGGTCTACCTCGCCGGCGGCTTCGGCTCCTTCCTCAGGCCGAAGAGCGCTGTGCGCATCGGTATGATACCCTCGGAGATGGAGCAGCGCATAGAACAGATGGGAAACACCGCCGGAAAGGGAGCGGTCATGGCGCTGCTCTCACGGGAGAGACTTCGACGGATCGATGATATTTCCCGCAACGTCCACTACATCGAGCTATCTGCGGACAAGCGATTCATGGAGCTCTACGTCGATGAGATGTTTTTTCCAGAAACTCGAGGAGAGACTACGTGACCTCGGACATCCCCCGCGAGGAAGGCTACGATTTCAGCGCCGCAGTCGAGGCGGCGACGCACTACGCCCGCTCTACCGGGGTAAAATGCAGGGTCATCGATCGAGGAGGACGAATACTCGGGGCTGAAGATGTGGGCCCGCGGAGTCCGGAAGACAGACGGAGTCCGGAAGACAGACGAAGTGCAGAGCGGGGAT
>CAYFVU010000016.1:29329-31325 GCA_964346645.1 uncultured Spirochaetaceae bacterium
CGGAGTCCGGAAGACAGACGGAGTCCGGAAGACAGACGAAGTGCAGAGCGGGGATTGTGCGGACTCTGCGGCCTCGTGTATTCCGAAGAGAAATCTACAGAGCTCTGCAGGCGCCACAGGCTTCACGGCGCCCTGCAGTCGGAACGTTTCGGCGGCATCTACTTCTACTTCTGCGCCGCATCGCTGCTCCACTGGGCCTCGCCCGTCATGTTCGAGGGGAGCATGAGCGCCGCCTGCATAGCCGGACCGGTTCTCCCCTTCGAAAACGAGGAAGTGGAATATGAGCTCCGGAAGAAGGTGGAGGAGCAGAGGGAATTCCCGAAACGGGACTACGAGACCCTCGTACAAAATGTCCCGCGGATGGATATGGAGAGGGTGCACAGCCTCGGAGAGCTTCTCAAGCACATCTGCACGGACCTCTCGGATGCGACCGTGGCTCTACTTCACGACCGAGACGAGGCGATGGAGCTGCAGTCCCGGCTCTACGAGTTCATCGACGAGAGGGCGACGAGCAACTACCCATTCGAAACGGAACGGATACTTCGCGGAAGAGTCGCCGAGGGCGACAGCAACTCCGCAGAGAGGGCCCTTCAGGAGCTCTTTACCGCCCTCGTGCTCTACTCCGAGAAGGATATAAAGAAGATGCGAGGCAGGAGTCTCGAGCTGCTCTCCCTCGTATCCCGGGCCGCAGTCGACGGAGGAGCCGACGGGGACACCATCCTCGCACTCAATGAGGAGTACATCGCATCGATACACGCTGCGCAGGAGGCTGAGATGTTCCTCCTCCAGCTCACACGGGCGGTGCGCAAGTACGCTCGTCTGGTCCAGGCGATGAGCACGGTCGAGCATGTCGATGTAATAAGCAGGGTAAAGAACTACATACAGCGCAACTATGCGCAGAAGATCTCTCTGGAGGAGGCGGCGGCGCAGGTCAATCTGAGCCCCTCATATCTCAGCAAGATCTTCAGGCGGGAGATGGGTATAGGCTTTATCTCCTATCTCAACAAGGTGAGAGTGGAGAAGAGCAAGGTACTGCTGCAGAACAGGGAGATCGAGCTCGTCGAGGCCGGCGGAATGGTAGGCTACGAGGATCAGAGCTACTTTACCAGGATATTCAAGAGATTTACCGGAATCCCGCCGGGCAAGTACCGGGAACAGCGGGGAAGATACCCCTCCGATTCGCATGAAATCCATATAGAAGAGGTCAAAAAACAAAAACGGACAAAAATTAATTAAAACGTTCAATACTGTGCGGGAAAAAGCTGATTATAGTGGAGGTCTATAGTAGCCTATAGTACAATGAGACGTGCGGAGAGCACGCGTATTACGATACCGAGAGGAGACAGCAATGGCCGATTATGAAGCGATGTCCGAGAACATTCAAAAAGGAAAGGCAAAGGAAGTGGAGCAACTCGTACAGGAGGCGCTGGACGAGGGGGTCTCTGCCCGCACTATTCTCGACGAAGGTCTCATGCCCGGAATGGCGATAGTGGGCGAGAGGTTCAAGAAGAACGAGATATTCGTTCCCGAAGTTCTTATCGCAGCGCGGGCGATGAGCGCAGGAACCACACTGCTACGTCCTCACTTCGTTCGAGACGGGGTCGAGGCGGTAGGCAAAGCGGTAATCGGCACCGTAAAGGGTGATCTCCACGACATAGGCAAGAATCTGGTAAAGATGATGATGGAGGGAAAGGGGATCGAGATGGTCGACCTCGGCACCGATGTCTCCGCGCAGACCTTCATAGACGAGGCTCAGAAACAGGGTGCCGGCATCATCTGCTGCTCCGCGCTCCTAACTACTACGATGCGGGGAATGGAAGAGGTCATCCAGGCGGCAGAGCAGGCGGGAATCCGCGACAAGATCACCATCATGATCGGCGGTGCACCGGTTACCGAATCCTTCAAGACGAACATAGGAGCCGACATCTACTCCGCCGATGCCGCCAGCGCGGCTGATGCGGCCATCGATGTCTTCAAGAACGCATCGTAGCGTTCG
>CAYFVU010000016.1:31425-44807 GCA_964346645.1 uncultured Spirochaetaceae bacterium
CGCCAGCGCGGCTGATGCGGCCATCGATGTCTTCAAGAACGCATCGTAGCGTTCGTTCGGATATAGCTCGGATATAGCTCAGATATAGAAGTCGAGATTCTCCTCGAATACGACCTCGAGTTTGGTGAGGATCGTTCCCTCTTCGGGGTAAGAGCCGCTACTGAGGGCCGAATAGAGTGATTTAACGGCGAGGTAGCCCTGGGAGAACATGTCCTGGAAGACCACCGCATCTATCGAGTGCTCGAGCATCCGCTGTTTTATAGATTCACAGAGATCGAAGCCTATTACCTTGGCCCGGTGCGCGTGTTTCGCCACCACCGCCGAGACTACATCGAGCTCGTAGGAGAGGTCGAAGATGCCGGTGATGTAGGGATTCTCCGTCAACTGCGTGTCGAGGTAGCGGTGCAGCTCCTCGGGCCGGTCTTCGTAGTGGTAGCTCGGTAGGATACGGAGGTGCTCGAAAAGGGCGATCTTCTCCTTGAATCCCCTGAGCCGATGAAAGAGGTCGTAATAGGCCTCCTCGTTTCCTCCGAGGGGCACGAGGAGGTCACCCCGTGGGCACATCTTCCCGAGCATTTCGCCGGCGAGGGCGCCGCTCTTCTCGTAATCGCAGCCCACGTACCATGCCCTCTTGCTGTCGGGCAGGTCCCGGTTTACGGTGATGACCAATACCCCCTCATCGACGAGTCTGTCTACCTCCTGTGTCAGTGCGGCGATGTCGCGGCGCGCGCCGATGTCGTTGGGGATGAGCGCGACCGCATCGGCTAACTCGCCGTTCAACGCTCTGAGTTCTTCTATCTGCCGCTCCGGCTCGTCGATTGGATAGATGCCCGTCTCTATATTGAGTCCGTAGTCGTGGAGCTCACGCTCAGCGGCTTCTATCCCCGCACGAATGTTCTTGAGGAAGTGGGGGGAACGCGGTGAGTCGAAGCCGATGAACTTGAGGATGAACTCTCGGTTGAGGGCGAGATTCTGCGCGGCACGGTTCGGCTTGTAGCCGTATTTTTCCACTGCTTCGAGAACCTTTCGGCGCGTCTTTTCGCTCACCCTTCCCTTGTTGTTGATCACCTTGTACAGAGTCGTCCTGGATATGTCGATCTTTTCTGAGATTTCTTCGAGGGTGACCCGTTTCTTCGCCATACCGTTCATTATGCCGGAAGTTTACACACGTGTAAACAATTTTCGTAGATGAGCATCAGAAATGTTTGACAGCCAATTTAACACGTGGTAAAATCTTCAAAATTAACACGTGTTAAAAGGAGTGTAACATGAAGCGTTTGATGTCAAGTATTGCAGTTCTGCTCGTAGCCGCCTCTTTTGTGTGGGCCGGCGGTGAGCAGGAGAAGGCAAAGGAGCAGGCCGGTGAAGCCGAAGCGGCCTCGGGCGAAAAGGTAATCCTCGAGTTCTACTACTATAAATCCGAGATCGCGGACGGGATGAACGCCATGGCGGAGGCGTACATGAGCGAGAACCCCAACGTGACCATCAGCAACGAGATGATCGCCACCGAGTACAACACCGTGCTCAAGTCCCGGGACAGCTCCGGCAACATCCCGGAGATCTGGGCGGCGAGCAGCCCCGGAGAACGTGCCCTCAAGCCATATATCGATTCGGGCAAGATCTATCCCGTTGACGACTTCGAGGTCATCGATGAGCTTACCGAAGATGTGGTCAACTCACTTACCTTCTCCGACGGCCACATCTACACCGTCCCGCTGCTCAACACCGCCCGGGGAATCATCTACAACACCGAGCTCTTAGAGCAGGCCGGTATAGATGAGTTTCCGGAGACTTTTAGCGGTATGAAAAGCGCGGTCGAGAAGCTGAAGGAAGAGGGCATTACCCCCTTCGCCGTCTCGGGCAAGGACGGCTGGACTCTCGGTAGTCTCGTATACCAGTGCGGCGCCGAGGTATTCGCGAAGAACAACTTCCCCGAGCGAATGTGGAACGGCGAGGCTTCTCACGACGAGATGATGGAAATCTTCAACTTCATCGATCTCTTCAAGAACAACTCACAGAAGAGGCCGATGAACACCGACTACATGGGTGCAGTCTCCCTCTATGCGCAGGAGAAAGCGGCAATGATCGTACAGGGCCCCTGGGCCGCCCGCGCTATCTCCGATCTCGCCCCCGAGGTCGTGGCGAAGTCGAAAATGGAGGGCATCCCCTACACAGAAGATCCGGAGAGGAACAAGCTCTACTTCGACTACGACCTCTACTTCTGTGTGGGCACCGAAGAGCACAAGGATGTCGTAGATGACTACTTCGATTTCATAGTCAACAGCGAGAAGGGTCGCACGATCTTCAAAGAGCAGGTGAAGGCGATCAATCCTTACGGAATAGACTTCGAGGCGAACGCGGTGGTCAAGTCCATACAGCAGCAGGTAAAGAACGGCGAGACGCTCAGCGACACCCTCTATGTGAATGCGCCGGACGGCTGGTGGCAGAATCAGTCGACGGTCATGCAGGAATACGTCGGAGGACAAATCTCCAAATCGGAGATGATGCAGAAGCTCGACGAACAGTGGCTCAAGGCTGCAGAACAGCAGTGACATGAGAGAATAGCTAACCGAGACCGTACCCCGGAACCGGCCATAGGTAACGGGACCGGGGCGGCGGTCCGGTCTATTACGAGGTGAGTATGGAGAGATCGAAATTCAAACTGGATCTACTGTTCATCGGCCCCATTTTTATTATCTACACCCTGCTGTTCATGCTCCCTTTCTTCGAGGGGCTCTACTACTCATTTACCAATTGGAACGGCATAGATCCCGAGACAAACTTCATCGGTTTGAGCAACTATGTGGAGATGTTTACCGATGACGAATACTTCATGCCCGCCCTCCGGCGGACATTCGTCATCGCGGGCTTCAGCGTGCTCTTCATCAACGTGTTGGCCATGCTGTTCGCCCTTGCCCTCACCACGGGGACGAAACTCAACAACCTCTGGCGGGCGATGGTCTTCATGCCCTACATGATCAGCATGGTCGTTTCGGGATTTATATGGCGGTTCATGTACAGCAACATCGCGCAGAGTCTGGCCGAGACCACGGGGCTGACCTTCATAGATCAGAGTTGGCTCGGCGATCCGAACTTGGTCATCTACTCCATCGTCATCGTGAACGTCTGGTGGCTCACCGGATACGTTATGACCATCTATATTGCAGGAGTGCTCAGTATCGACCAGAGTCTCATCGAGGCCGGCGACATAGACGGCTGCAGCGCCTGGCAGTCCTACTTCAAGATAAAACTGCCCCTCATGATGCCGGTGGTAACGGTCGGGGTCTTCCTCAGCATAAGCTATTCACTGAAGATATTCGACACCATCTATTCGCTCACCGGGGGCGGGCCCGGTAAGGCCTCCGAGGTGGTCATGCTCAACCTCTACAGGGACGCCTTCGTTCACAACCGCTACGGCTACGGTACGGCGAAGGCGATGGTACTCACGATCATCATCATCATCATCACGGTCATACAGATGAAAACCACGAGTTCGAGGGGGAACAACGAGGCATGAACAAGAAGAATCAGGGAATCATAGCGGTAAGCGTGGTTATGGGAATCGTCTCCCTCGTGTGGTTTATGCCGGTCTACTTCATGATCATCAACTCCTTCAAACCGCTGAAGGGGGTGATCTTTACCACTGCGGCCTTTCCGAAGCAGTTCTTTATAGAGAACATCGTGGAAGTCTGGCAGGGAGTGCAGTACTTCCTGCTCTTCTCGAACTCGTTCATCATTACCTCGGTGTCGATTGCCGGGATCGTGCTGTTCGCGGCAATGGCCGGCTACCGGCTCAGCCGAACGAGCAACAAGTTCGCAGGTATTCTGCTCAGCTATTTCATTCTCACGCTGATCATTCCCTTTCAGGCGATCATGATACCGCTGGTGAAGACGATGCGCGACTTCTCGATGATAGACTCCCGCTGGGGCCTCATCCTCGTGTACGTCGCCCTGGGAACACCCATCGCCATCTTTCTCTACCAGGGATATGTGAAGACCATTCCCTACACGCTGGAGGAGTCGGCGATAATCGACGGGGCGGGACCGGTTACGATCTTCTTCCGCATCATCTTTCCTCTGCTCAAGCCGATGACCAGCACCATCGTGATTCTGCAATCGCTCTACATCTGGAACGATTTTCTCCTTCCCCTCATTACCATTACGAGTGAGAACCTCAAGACGATTCCCTTGGGGATCGCGGGGAAGTTCTTCGGGCAGTACGCCTTCAAGTGGAATCTCGGAATAACGGCAATGCTCATGGCTTCGCTGCCGATGCTGATACTCTATCTCCTGCTGCAGCGCCACATCATCAGCGGAGTAATGAGAGGGTCGGTAAAGTTTTAGCCAAAAGACGATAACTCCTCGGCCCGTAGGGCCGCATGATTTCTCGAATCGAAGAGAGAAAGGACGGGATTACTGTGTTTCAATCTGTTGAATATGACGATATGCGGGAGAATCTCCTGCGCAGGCCTCGCCTCGAGCTCACCCTTCCCCGAAGGGTGCGCGAAGTCCTCGAGGATGAGTACGGCTGCACCCTCCTCTGCGAGGGGATGAAATACGAGAAGGAGAAGATGCCCCCGCTCTTCATACAGGACGACCTGGCCCTCGTCCCCACAGGTGAGACGGAGCGGCTGGCGGTAAGAATCGAAGCTTTCGGTCCGGCAACTCTGCGGGTGAGGATGAAACGTCTCGAGGACTCCGGGGGAGCCGACGGGACGTTTACCCCGCGCGTCATGGAGATGCAGGTCAAACGCGAGCCCGAGCGGGGACTCTTGAGCCTTCGCCGGGAGAATTATGCGGGGGAGATCGGAGGCAGAGCGGGAAACACCGGCGAGAACGACAAGTCCGGTGAAAACGGTGAGGGCCGCTGCCTCGTGCTCTCGACCGGCACGGTCGAGGTGAGGGTGGACACGGTCGATTGGAATCTCGCGATGGGGCCGGCCTCCGGAGAGGGGGCAGGAACGGAAGGACATTCCCGACCCGAGCCGGTCTATTGTCAGTACACTCGGGATCCGCACGCGATCAGCCATCTGATCGGTCGACAGGACCCGAGTCACGCGGAGGCCTACGACGGATTCGAGTCCTTCCCCTTCGCCCTCGGATACGAGCCGGAGAGCGGGAAGGAGTTCTGGACCGACGCCGTCGAGCTCTCCTACGATGAGCACCTCTACGGCTTCGGCGAGAAGTTCGGCCCCCTCGACAAGTTGGGGCAGGAGGTGCTGCTGTGGCACACCGACTCCCTTTCGGTCTCCACGGCGAAATCCTACAAGAACATACCCTTTTTTATGTCGAACCGGGGCTACGGCATTTTCCTCAACAGCTCGGCGAAGTGCCGCTTCCTCCTCGGCTCCTACCACTACAAGGCGTACCAGATGGTATGCCACGAAAAGGAGGCCGACTTATTCTTCTTCTACGGTCCATCGATGAAGGAGGTGCTGCCGCGCTACACCGAGATTACCGGCAAGACGCCGATGCTGCCGGAGTGGAGCTTCGGTACCTGGATGAGCAAGAACACCTACCGCACCCAGGAGGAGCTCCTATCGGTGGCGAGGACCATGCGCGAGAAGGGGATCCCCTGTGATGTCATACACCTCGATGTAGGCTGGTTCGAACACGAGTGGATGTGCGACTACGAGTTCTCACGCTCGCGTTTTCCCGATCCGAAGGCGATGACCGACGAGCTGCACGAGATGGGATACAGGCTGTCGGTCTGGCAACTGCCCTACTTCAAGAAGGAGAACAAACTCTACCCCGAGGCGAAGGAGCAAGGACTATTTGCTACGCGTCCCGATGGACGGGTGTCGTCCCCGGAGGCCGACGGCGTGCTCGACCTCAGCAATCCGAAGGCGGTGAAGTGGTACAAGGGCAAGTTGAAGAGGCTCCTCGACCGGGGGGTGTCGGTGATTAAGGTCGACTTCGGCGAGAGCACGGAAGAAGAGGCGGTCTACGCAAACGGCTACACGGGATCGCACATGCACAACCTCTATCCGCTGCTCTACAACCGGGCCGCCTTCGAGGTCACCGAGCGGGAGACCGGTGAGGGAATAATCTGGGCCCGTTCGGCTTGGGCCGGGAGTCAGCGTTATCCCATCCACTGGGGAGGAGATTCCGGAAGCGATTTCTACGGTATGTACCACAGCCTGCGCGGCGGCCTGAGCTTCGGCCTCTCCGGTTTTCCCTTCTGGTCCCACGACGTGGGCGGCTACTACGGCGACACGGAGACTGATGTCTACGTCCGCTGGGCGCAGATGGGTATGTTCTCATCCCACATGAGGATGCACGGCACCTCGAGCCGTGAGCCGTGGCGCTTCGGCGAAGAGGCGGAGCGCATATTTCTCCTCTACGCCCGTCTGCGTTATCGGCTGCTGCCGTACATATGGCGTCAGGCTGCCGATTGCGTCGAGAAGAGTCTGCCGATGGTAAGGGCGCTGCTTTTGGAGTTTCCCGAAGATCCTACTACGTGGGGGATCGACGATCAGTACCTCTTCGGCGATTCGATCCTCGTGGCGCCCGTTTTCGACAGGCGCGGCCGGCGCAGGGTCTATCTGCCCGCCGGTGAGGCGTGGTACGATTATTGGACGGACGAGGCATATCCGGGAGGCTGTTGGATAGAACGGGAGACGCCGCTCGACACATTGCCGCTGTACATCCGGGGGGGCTCGCTTATCGAGGTCGGGCCGGAAATGAAGTACACCGGGGAGAGGCAGATCGAGAGGCTCGCCCTGCACTACTATCCGGCCCTTTCCGGTTCGGAGAAGAAGCCGGGTGCCTCCACAGGTCGGGCAGCTTCGTCGGCCGGGGAAGTTCCGTCGGGCACTGCAGCTTCGTCGGCCGGGGAAGTTCCGTCGGCCACGGCCATCTACGGTCGCGGAGTGGTGAACATCGCCGAAGTGCTCGCTTCCGATGGCGCAGTACGCGCGAAGCTGAGCCTGAAAGGGGGCGGCTATCCGGCCGATCTGCGCATCCATGCGTTGCCTGAAGAACGGGTCGACGCGCAGGGGTTTTCCGAGATCTCCTCGACGGGGCCGGGAGCAGGTGCATAGAATGGCGCGAGAAGAAGACAGAGGTAAACGGAAAGGAGATCAACCTTCGACAATGAGAGTCGGAGGCGAACGCCGATGGTGGAAAGAGTCGGTGGTCTATCAGCTCTACCCGAAGAGCTTCAAGGATAGTGACGGGGATGGGATCGGCGATCTCGGCGGCATCATAGAGAAGCTCGACTACCTCCGGGAGCTCGGCGTGGATGTGATCTGGCTCTGCCCGATCTACGAGAGTCCCCAGGTCGACAACGGCTACGACATAAGCGACTACTACGCCATATACCGGAAGTTCGGCAGTCTCGAGCAGTTCGACGAGCTCCTCGAGGGACTGCACCGGCGTGGAATGAAGCTGATCATGGATCTGGTGGTAAACCACACCTCGGATCGTCACCCCTGGTTCATCGAGTCGAAGAAGTCCAAGGATAATCCTTATCGTGACTACTATATCTGGCGGCCCGGCCGCCGTGAGCGACCGGCGAGCGGGCAACTCTCTCCGCAGACCTCGTCTGAACAACCGGTCCCGCCGAACAACTGGCTCTCTTTCTTCGAGGGCTCCGTCTGGGAGTTCAACGAGGGTACAGGCGAGTTCTACCTCCACCTCTTTTCAGCTCAGCAGCCGGATCTGAACTGGGAAAATCCGGAGCTGAGGAGCGAGATCTTCGAGATGATGCGCTGGTGGCTGGACCGGGGAATCGATGGGTTCCGGATGGATGTCATAAACCTCATCTCCAAAGACCCGAGCTTTCCCGACTCCGAAGGGGAAGGAGCGTCACGGATATTCGGCGGCGAGCACTTCATCAACGGGCCGAATGTGCTGCGCTATCTGCGCGAGATGCGCGAGAAGGTGCTGGAGCGCTACGACATCATGACGGTAGGAGAAGCGCCCGACGTGAGCCCCGAGGAGGGGCTCGACTACGTCAACGAGACCGATGGTCCTTTGGACATGCTTTTTCAGTTCGAGCACATGGACGTAGACACCTCCGAAGAGGGATTCTGGAGTATCGGTGAGTGGAGTCTCGCCGAGTTGAAGCGGATAATCGGCAACTGGCAGCGAGAGCTCCACGGAAGGGGGTGGAACAGCCTCTTCCTGAACAACCACGACCAGCCGCGTATGGTCTCCCGTTTCGGCGACGACACGAAGTATCGGAGGGAGTCTGCGAAGATGCTCGCCACGATGCTCCACATGCTGCAGGGTACGCCGTACATCTATCAAGGCGAGGAGATCGGCATGACCAATGCCGCCTTCGAAGAGATCTCCGAGTATCGTGATGTGGCCACCCTGAATTACTACCGCCGCGCAACGGAGGAGGAGGGGAAGAGCCCCGAAGAGGCGATGCAGGTGGTTCGTTACCGCAGCAGGGACAATGGGCGCAGCCCGATGCAGTGGAGCGGCGAGAGACAGGCCGGCTTCACCTCAGGCGTCCCTTGGATCGCGGTCAATCGCAACTACAGCGAGATCAATGCGGAGCGCGAGAAGGCCGACCCCGACTCAATATTCAACTACTACCGGCGGCTCATTGCTCTACGGCGCGAACGCCCGGTAATCGTCTACGGGGGGTATGAGGACCTGCTTCCCGAGGATGAGTCGCTCTACCTCTTCCTCCGGACGGGAGAGGAGGAGCAGCTTTACGTGCTGCTGAACTTCACCGGCGAGCGGCAGGAGGCGCCGCAGGAGTTACTCCCCGGGCTGCGAGAGGGAGAGCTGCTGATCGCCAACTATGAAGATGTCGAAGAGAGGATACAGCTTGGAGCAGATGGGAAAGAGGCGGGGATCTCCTTGAGACCGTATGAGGCGCGGGTCTACACGAGCCGCATAGAGTAGACGGCCTCGTTTTATCTCGAGTTGAGGGAGAAGAGGGCTACGCCGGAAGTCTTGCTCATTGACCGATTAAACGATTAACCTTATAGTTGCGGTGCGTAGTAAAGGAGTCGTCTCGGCGCTTGAACAGGCGCCGCGATTCAGCTACTTTGCTGTATAGAGGTATATACAAATAATATTGAAAGGAGCCGCATATGGATGTACAGGATGTTTCTAAGAAGATAAACGAGTACATGGAGTCTCATCGGGACGAGATGGTCGATTTTCTGAAGGAGTTTATCGCAATAAAGAGCGTCACCTACGAGGAGGGGGATGCGGTACAATGGTTCTGGCAGAAGCTCAAGGAGTTCGACTACGACGAGGTCAGGATCGATCCTGTGGGCAACTGCCTCGGCCGCATCGGCTCGGGCGAGACGGTCCTTCTCTACGATGCCCACATCGACACGGTCGAGCCCGGGGATGAGGAGGATTGGGGCTTCGATCCTCTTCAGGCAAAGGTGGAGAAGGGCCATGTGATAGGTCGTGGTGCCGGCGACGACAAGGCCTGCCTGACAGACTTCGCCTTCGCCGGGCGCGCCCTCAAGGAGCTCGGACTCGACGGCGACTACAGCTTTTGGCTCTCCGCCTCGATCTCCGAGGAGGATGTGGAGGGCTCCTGCGTGCGGGCGATGTTGGAGGAGAACACCGATATCGAGCCCGATTACATCGTCGTGGGAGAGGCGAGCGAGATGCGGATTATCCGCGGTCACAAGGGGCGAGCGCTGATGAAGGTAGACGTATTCGGAAAAGCCGCCCACGGAAGCGCCGCCTGGCGAGGAGAGAACTCCCTCATAAAATCGATCCCCCTCATGCAGAACATCGACGACTACAATGACTTCGAGGAGGATCCCTTTCTCGGAAGCGGCTCTATAGAGGTGACGAACATCAAGACCAACTCCCTCTCACTCAACACCATTCCCGGCAAGACCACCATCTTCATCGATCGACGGATCTCCCGGGGCGAGAGCAAAAAGGATCTCTTAGGCGAAATACAGCCATGGGTTGACGAGGTCAAGGGCAAGGCAACGATAGACGTAGAGGAGGTCACCACCTACACCGGCTACGAGATCGAGCAGGAAGACTACTTTCCCAGCTGGGTTATACCGGAGGACCACAAGTTGATTCAAAACGGAGTGGAGACCTTCAAGAGTCTCTACGGTAGAGATCCGGTCGTCGGCGCCTGGGACTTCTGCTCCAATGCCACGCACCTCTGCGGCCGTACCGGCATCCCGAGCATCGGCTTCGGCCCGGGCGACGGAAGCCTGGCCCACTCCACGCAGGACTCTGTGCCGGTCGATGAGCTGGTGGATGCGGCTAAGTTCTACGCGCTCTTTCCGGTGATGCTGACGGGTAAGTAGATTCCCATCGGGGGGGAGCATAGCGGAGGTTTCTCTGAGCTACGTGGACGACTGAGGCGGCTCCTCCTCGATCTTGAACCTGTCGATCGTGCCGTAGAGCTTCTCGACGGCGCTCTTGTTCTCCTCGTTCAGCTTGTTGATGCGGCCCATCGAGTCGTTGATATCTGAGATCTCCTCGTTTATCTCACCGATCTCTCCGTTCACGCGTTCGCCGATCGTTTGGATCTCCTGCAGCCCCTCATTGGCCTGCACGGTGCTCTGCTTCATCTCCTCGGCGCTCTCCTGAATGGTCTGCGTCGTCTGGGTGAGGTTGGTCATCGCGTCCATGATCTCGCGGCTTCCCTGCGAGAGCTCGCGCATGCTCGAGGAGATCTCCTCCATGGCGTTGCTCGAGTTGCTCGTCTCGCTCTCTATCTGCTCGAAAGCCTTCCGGTTCTCTGCGCTGGCGCTGTAGATCTTCTGTATCCGCTCGGCGATGGTGTTGATGGTGCTGCGGATCTTCTTGGAGTTCTCGTTGGTGCTCTCGGCGAGCCCGCGGATCTCCTCCGCAACCACGGCGAAGCCGTGGCCGGCATCTCCGGCATGGGCAGCCTCGATGGCCGCATTCATCGAGAGGAGGTTGGTCTGTGCGGCCACGTTGTTGATAATGCCGATTATCTCGAGGATCTGATTGACGTCCTCCGCGTTTTCGTTGATCAGCGCATTCGTCTCGTCCATATTCGACGCCGTTGTCTGCGTTACTTCTGCAAGGGATTCCGCCGCGTCCCTCCGCTGCTCGGAGATCTTGGTCACGTTCTCTATGCTGGCGGTCATCTCCTCTATGGAGGAGGAGGATTGGGTAATCGCCGAGGACTGTCCCTCGATCCTGTCGGAGAGGTCGGTGATGTGGGAGGTGATCTTTTCGATGGCGGCGCCTGATCTCTCGAGGTGCTCCACCAGGTTGTTGACGAGGCTGCTGATGTCCGAGATGTTCTCGTTCATCTCCTCGATGGCCGAGGCGGATTCGCTGGTGGCGCCGGAGACTTCGTTTTTGAGCTCTGCGTTGCGCGTGGCCAGACGCTTCACCTCCTCTATTACCTCAACGAATTCGCCCACGAACACGTTAATTGCCTTGGAGAGATCGGTAAGCTCGTTGTTCCCCCTCTCCTCGAGCCGGAGGGAGAAATCTCCCTCGGCAATTACACCCATCCGTCGATGCATCCGCTGCATGTGGTTGCGAAGGCGGATGTTTATGGCGAGCGAGAAGGCGAGTACCGCCGCGACGAGTATCAGCGACAGGATACCGGAGTAGAGCAGGAGCTTCTGTTGCCGCTGTGCAGCCCCCTTCTCTATGCTTCCGGTTATCTGGTTAATGGTAAATGTGAAGGATTCGCCGAACGAGGCGGAGAAGAAGCGGATCATCTCTTCGGCATCTTCGATCTCTTTTCGTGTCGTCCGGCTCGAGGAGATGGTAAGGAGCCCTGGGAGATCAGGGTCCTGTTCGAGCAGCGCAGCGACCTGCGCGTCGATATCTTCGATCTTTTTGTTGTTCATCTGAAGAGAATCCTTTAGAGTTGAAACGTAATCTTCCGTGTACGGGACTGAAGCAATTGCCTCGGAGAATAGGGGAGAGGTGAGGATAGACTGGATCTCGGATTCCAGCTCTCCGTAAGACTTCTTGAAGCCATCGTACGATTTCTTCAGGCCCTTGCCGTTGAGCGTCTGATGAAGGCGTACATGGGTCTTGTAGAGGTCGGTCTTGACCGAATCTGCGCGTATGATGAGGGTTTCAAGCTGCTCGGTAATGCCGTTGTAGATGTAAAAGATGCCGAAAAGCGCGCCGATAACCATGATAAAGAGAATATTGATGATAATGAGCCGTGTTTGTATTTTCACTGGGCCTCCTTTTCTCTCTCGGTTTCGATTTTCTGGAACATATAGAGCTATTGTAGAGTAATGGGGAAATATAATCAACCCTAATTAAATTGGGGGCAACAGAACACTGCGCTCTGGTGTAGAAGCTTACTGGTTTCTAAGGCCCAGTTCGGTATGATCGTTTGAAATATGATTAATGGATATGCTGAAAAAGGTGGGAGAAATAGCCGCTTCTTCCGGTAGAAAGGCGGTCTTCGTGTGGGACCCCTTTCCGGGGAGCGACATGTTTGCACAAAAAATCCGCGACCCCCTGAAGTCTGCGTGGGTCACCATAGCCAAGGAGGTTGACGGTGCGGCTCCCAACTGTCCGTTATAGGATCTTAAATGGACGGGGCCCTGGACGGAATCGCCCACTGCTTGGAGTCGCTCTTAGGTGCGGTGGGAAAATCCCACTACGAGAAGCCCAAGAGTATCGCATGAAGCGGAATAAGCTTAGTAGTGGAAGACCTTCCCAAGGTAATCGACGATCCCTCGAACAAGGACGCACGGGATGCCCTCTGCCTCGCCAGCGATATGGAAGGCTATGCGATTATGCTGGGAGGAACAAACGGCGGCCATCTCACCAGTTTCTCTTTAGTGGATGTCTTGAGTCACGAACGGGCTGCATGATGATGAACTCCTACTACACCGTGTTCTTCGCCCCCTCATAGATCGATGAGTACATGGGACCGATACTCGAAGCGGCCAAGGACGGCGAAATCTCGAAGATCAAGAACATGTAGTGCCGGGAGCGAAAAGCGAGCTATGCGAGTACATTTAGCCTATGGAAAGGAAGGACTTAGCTTCAAACTTCCCGACGATCTACATATTGACGTAGTCGAGCCGAAATACGATCAGGGTCTGGCCGATCAGACGGCTGCGGTCGTCGAGGCGCTGGGCTGTCCGATCGGCAGCCGGCCGCTTGCAGAGCGTGTGGGAGAGGGGGGGAAGGCGGTAATGCCGGGCCTGGCGCAGCTGGAGACGATCCAGCGAAACCACGGGGCTGCTCACATCGACAATGACCAAGCACGGTGGGGCATCACCACAGGCAATCCCATTTGGCGGGATGTGCATGAGGCGGTCGACATGGTAGAGAATACCTTCTTGTTGAACTTGGCAATGAACCGCGACAAGGAGATCACCGAAGTCTTTGCCGACAGCCTGAGAGAGGCCCATGCGGCAGGCACAGATTCATGCGAAGATCTGCGACCGTGTGCGGGTCCACTTCTACAG
>CAYFVU010000017.1:0-14768 GCA_964346645.1 uncultured Spirochaetaceae bacterium
TGCTCACAAACCCTTAGAAAAAACAAAAATGGTTAGAGTTTTTGATGCGATTCTCATTTTGGAAGACTACAGTCTTCCAAAATGAGAATCGCTGGAAGCATCTTGACCCCTGTGAAAAAAGTTACTACTTTCTTTGTATGAGACGACGTCTACTCGGAAGGCCCTTTCCGTACACCTACAACAACTACGCATTCATACTCATTGTCATAAACATCCTGGTGTTTATGCTCAACTCGCTCAGCCCCAACAGTACCTTCTACACCGCGATGATCCCCGGGCTCGTGCTGCAGAAGGGCTTCGTGTGGCAGTTCCTCACCTACATGTTTACCCACTCGGGACTGAGCCACATTCTCTTCAACATGCTCGGCCTCTTCTTCTTCGGCGTGCAGGTTGAGCGTCGCATCGGCAGCAAGGAGTTCCTCCTCTTCTATCTGACGACGGGAGTGTTGGCCGGCGTATTCTCCTTCGTGGTCTACCTTCTGACCGGTATGTTCGGTGTTATCCTGCTCGGGGCCTCCGGCGCGGTGTTCGGCGTGCTCCTGGCTTTTGCCGTCTTCTTTCCCCATGCGAATATCTACCTAATGGGCATATTCCCCATTCGCGCCCCGGTGCTGGTCATCGGCTTCACGGCGATCGAGCTCTTCAACCAGGTCTTCGGCATGCAGTCCGGAGTGGCCAACATGACCCACCTCGCCGGTTTCGGCTTTGCCTATCTCTACCTCGTCCTCCGTCTCGGCATCAACCCGATCGAGAGCTTTCGCAGGTAGAGCCATAGCGGATACAAGGCTCTCCTGGATATGAAAGTGGAGTTTTGAGAACGCGGCCGGCACGATATCGTTTCACGGCTGCCTCGCCCGGTCTCGTGGGTAAAGATAACCCTTTCCCTTCGAACGTTTACGTTCGATACTGTAAGCAGAATGACTCTGCACTTTCTTCCCTCACGCAATGGTCTCACACCCGCGGCGCGCACTCCCGTTGCCGCGGCTGATCGTGCCGTCGGCGGCCGTCTCTCCCACTCAGGTGGTCCGGCCCGCCCCGCACTCATTGCTCCGGCTCTTGCCCTGATTCTCCTCATCGGCCTCCTGGTGCCTGCCCCGGCCGGCGCCTACTCGTTTACCGAGGACGTGCTCGTCTTCGAACTCTGGACCGAGCTCGAGCCGGTCATTCCCGACCCGCTCGACGAGGAGCGGCGCGGCGGAGGGCCCCTCAGCCAGCGGGAGGCGATAGACCGGGTGCTCGAGCAGGCGCGAATCGTGGTCTCGGCGATGCTCTACGGCTACAGGGTCGAGTACACGCCCCTCGACCGGGCGCGGAAGGTCGATGAGCGGCTGGAGATAGAGCCGATCGCCCGTATAGAGAGGGGAGACCCCAGGCTCGAGACCATCGAGACCCGGACGGACGAGAGCCGGTTCTACGCGCGCTTCCGCTACGACCTCGCCGAGCACCAGATCCTCCGCAGGAGCGGGTGGCAGAGCAACACGATCCCATCGGTCATCGCGCGCGGCAACGGAGCTCTTACCGAGGGGTACCGGGGCAAGTTTACCTCATACGAGGATGCGATTAAGCAGGGGCTGCGGAGCTACCTGCGCCCGAGGGAGTTCAACAAGCCGCGGGAGATCATCGCGCAGGTCCTCTTCCGGGAGCCCCCCTACACGAGAATCAATGCCGGCGGCTACTACTCAAAGGTCCACATGAAGCTGCGCATACAAGAGGTGGTACCCTACGGGGCCTACTGATAGGTCCTGCACGCAGCGAGCGGCCGGGGCGGTGATAAGAGGGGCGGCACGCCGCGCGAGCGGCCGCCTCAGTACTCCCCTTCGGTCTCCTGGCGGATCTTGGCGTATTGCGGCTTGAGCACGTCGTAGATGATGCGGATCCGCTGGTCGTGGTGGACGAAGGCCGACTTCATCGCGTTCACCGTCATCTTCTCCAGGTCACGTAGCGTGAGGTTGAAGTGCTGCACCGCCAGCTCCATCTCGTAGCTGAGGCTGGTGCCGCTCATCAGACGGTTGTCGGTTCCTAAAAAAATTCTGAAGTTGTTGCGGTAGTAGACGGGGAAGGGGTGCTCGTCGAGGCTCGAGGCTGCGCCGGTGTGGATATTCGAGGAGAGGCAGGCCTCCATCGGAATACGTTTGTCGCGGAAGAAGTGGGCGAGGCTGCCCATCTTCTCGATGCGCGTACCGTGAACGACCATGTCTTCTATGAGCCTCGTGGCGTGGCCGATGCGGTGGGCGCCGCAGATCTGCACCGCCTGCCAGATCGACTCGATGCCGAAGGCCTCTCCCGCGTGGATGGTGATGTTGAAGTTGCGGTTGCGGATGAACTGGAAGGCGTCGAGGTGTTTCTTTGGGGGGTGGCCCTTCTCGTCGCCGGCGAGGTCGAAGCCCACTACGCCGCGGTCTCGGAAGGCAACCGCCAACTCGGCCACCTCCAGCGAAACGGAGGGCTCCTGATGGCGCATTGCACAGAGGATGAGGCCGTATTCCATCCCCGTCTCTCTACGGCCCCGATCTAGGCCCTTCAGCGCCGCCTCCACCACCTCTTCGAGATTGAGCCCATTCTGCGTGTGCTGGGTCGGTGCGAACCGTATCTCGGCATAGACCACCTGGTCGGCCGACAGATCCTGTACTGTTTCGTAGGCCACCCGCTCGAGCGCCTCGGCCCTCTGCAGGAGGCCGACGGTGATGCCGAAACCCTCGAGGTAGAGGGCGAGGCTCTTGCGGTCGGCTCCACGCCGGAACCAGTCGGCAAGAGCCTTCGGCTCCTTCGTAGGGAGCTCTACGGCGCCGCTGCCCTCGGCGAGCTCGACTGCGGTCTCGGGCCTCAGGCCTCCGTCGAGGTGGTCGTGCAGCTCTACCTTCGGGATGCGCCGTATCATCTCCCCGGTGACCACGCGCCTACTCCTTCGAGTCCTGCTCGTCCTCGTCCGGAAGGTCGAGCTCGATGTGGAGGTCCTTCAGCTGATCCTCGTCGACCTCGGAGGGGGAGTCGTCCATAGGCGAGACGCCTACGTTGTTCTTCGGGAAGGCGATGACCTCCTTTATCGACTCTTCGCCGGCCATCAGCATGACCAGGCGGTCGAGACCCGGTGCGATGCCGCCGTGGGGAGGAGGACCATACTGGAAGGCCTTAAGCAGAAAACCGAAGCGGCGCTCGGCCTCCTCCTCGGAGAAACCGACGATGTTGAAGATCCGCCTCTGGATCTCCGGATCGTGGATCCTGATGGAGCCGGAGGCGAGCTCGTAGCCGTTGCAGACCAGGTCGTAGAGATCGCCCATGACCTCCCCGGGATTCTTTTCGAGGGTCTCGTCGAGGAACTGCTCCTGGGGCATGGTGAACATGTGGTGGGCCGCCTCCCAGCGGTTTCCCTCTTCGTTCCACTCGAAGAGGGGAAAGTCGACGACCCAGGCGAACTTGAAGAGGGAAGGATCGTTCAGATCGAGCTTTCTGCCGAGGGCGCTGCGGACCGCCCCGAGACTCGTGCAGGCGGTGTCCCACTCGTCGGCCACCATGAGCAGGAGGTCGCCGGACTTCGCGCCGAAGGACTTCAGGATCTCGGCGCTCTGATCGGCGAAGAACTTGGCCACGCCGCCGTCGAGTCCCTCATCGGTCACCTTCATCCAGGCGAGTCCCTTTGCCCCGTATACCTTTGCGGCACTCTCGAGCTCGTCGATCTCCTTTCGAGAATAGCCGCCGCAGTCCGGCGCCACGAGGAGCTTCGCGCTGCCGCCGTCCTTTACCACGTTCTTGAAGGCGTTGAAGCCGCTCTTCTCCGCAAAGTCCGAGAAGTCCTGCATCTCCATGTCGTAGCGGAGGTCGGGCTTGTCGCTTCCGTAGAGGTTCATCGCATCTTTGTAGGAGAGGCGCTTGAAGGGGATCTCCAGGTCTATGTCGAGAGCCTCTTTGAAGACGTGGGCCATCATTCCCTCGACCACCTCGAAGACCTCTTCTTTGGAGACGAAGCTCATCTCCATATCGATCTGGGTGTGTTCGGGCTGGCGGTCACCGCGGGCGTCCTCGTCACGGAAACAGTGGGCTATCTGAAAATAGCGGTCGAAGCCGGAGACCATGAGGATCTGTTTGAAGAGCTGGGGGCTCTGGGGGAGGGCGTAGAAGCGCCCCGGATGTATCCTGCTAGGCACGAGGAAGTCCCGTGCACCCTCGGGGGTCGACTTGATCATCGAGGGGGTTTCGATCTCCATGAAGCCGCGGCCGGTGAGGTATTCCCGCACCGCAAAGGTTGCATCCGCCCTGAGCTTTATCTTTCGCTGCATGGAGAAGGAGCGGAGGTCGAGATAGCGGTAGGTCAGCCGCAGTTCCTCCTTGGCTTCGGAGCGCTCGTCGACGGCAAAGGGAAGGGGTTCGCAGGTAGTGAGGATCTGCAGCGTGTCCGCCGCCACCTCTATGTCGCCGGTGGCCATTTCAGTGTTGACCATGCTCTCGGGTCTTGCCCGCACCCTTCCCTGTACGGCGATGCAGTACTCCCTTCGCAGATCCTTGGCCGTATTCTTCAGAGTCTCGGCCGCGTCTTCGTCGACCACGATCTGCGTTACGCCGTATCTGTCACGGAGGCTGATAAAGTGGATGCCTCCGTGGTCTCTCGTCCTGTGTACCCAGCCGTTGAGGGTTACGTTCTCTCCCTCCCGGGCCTTCGTCAATTCTCCGCAGGTTGCGGTTCTCTTCATCGTTTCCATGGCGTGACTCTACCATTAACGTACCGCGGATTCAAGACAGTTACAGGACCGCTCAGGAATTACTGCGTTGCTGTGACGCGAGTCGCCTGCGGAAACGGGAGCCGTGCTGCTGCGTCGCCGGGCCGTTCAGTGCTTCCGCGTGTAGCAGGAGCTGCAGCCGAGCACGTGGACGTGCTTTCGGTCCCTGCTCTCGAAATAGCGGGCGTAGATGAGTCCGTCAGCCGGAACCTGCCGTGAGCAGACGGGGCAGATGCGGCGGGACTTGTTGTTTACCGGATAACAGTGGGGGCAACCGTAGATCTCCATCATCCGGTCGGTCTCTCCCGGGTAGAGGACGGATTTAACCCTCTCGCCCTTGGCGAGCTCGCTGTTGCAGATGGGACAGTGGCGCAACGGTGTCTCCCGTGCGGGCCCCTTGCTCGCCGGCACCCTCGGCCCTCCGCCCTTGCCGAGGAGGGTCAGAAGGAGGGCGGCAACGACAACGGCCACGGCCGTAGCTACCAGGTATTCGATCTTTCCGCCTCCTTGTTTCACAGTAGTGTAGCGGGTACAATGGGCCAATGGCAAGTCTCTTCATCGTGGCAACACCCATCGGCAACCTCTCCGACATCACCCTCAGAGCCCTCGAAACACTCAGACAGGCAGTGGTCATCGCCTGCGAAGACACGAGACACACCCGTAAGCTCCTCTCGCACTACGAGATCTCCTCTCCGCTGCTGAGCATCCGTTCGGAGAACGAGCGTGAGGGAGCCGAGAGGCTCCTGCGCTACCTCGAGGAAGGTGGGGACGCCGCCTATGTCAGCGATGCGGGAACCCCGGGCGTCAGCGATCCGGGCCGCAGACTCGTGGAAGTGGTCCGCAGCGAGGGGTACCGGGTCGTCCCGATCCCCGGACCATCGGCCCTCACAACCCTGCTGTGTGTCTCCACCTTCCCCGGCAGGGCGGTTACATTCGACGGATTCATCAGCCCGAAGTCCGGAAAGAGGTCGAAACGGATAGACGAGCTCCTCTCTCGCGAGGAATCATTCGTTTTTTATGAATCTCCACACAGGGTACTGAAGATTTTGAAGGATGTGGCCGAAAAAGAACCTGAGCGGCCGGTACTGATAGGGAGGGAGATGACAAAGATCTACGAGGAGTTCGTCGAAGGGACGGCTTTTGAGGTCTATTCCCTTCTGGCGGATAGAAAAAGCCTGAAAGGAGAGTTTTCGCTACTTGTTTCCGGCAAGAAAAAGCGTTAAAATCTAGTGGGAAGGTGACGATAAATATATTATAAGGTAGGGTTTTGTAATGAACATAGAGAGACTTGGTCCTGTTGAGCACATATCGAAACTCAACAAAAACAGTAAAACCCATAAGCCTGACAAGGCGGTCGAGAAAGACTCCGTGAACATCTCTTCAGATGCGAAGACGATGGGAGAGGTGTACAAGGCCGCTGAGCAGGTGAAGGCGAGTTCGGACATTCGCTGGGACCGGGTCGAGGCAGTAAAAAAGAAGCTCGAGGATCCGAATTACATAGACAACAAGGTCGTCGAGAGCGTGGCCGACTCGATCATGGATCTCTTCGACATAGAGTAGCCTTCCCGCTAGCAATCGCATGATGAAGAATTTCTCGCTCCATATACCTACGACATCGTTCTGCGGTCTCGATTCGGCCGCACATATCGGCCGTACGGCCCGTCGCCTCGGCACTCACTTTCTTCTTGTCACTGAAAATCAACTAATCGGAACCCAAGCCCTCGAGACGGTCAAACGGAGCTGCGAGAACCAGGGCGTAGAGACGATCGTCTACAGCGACATCGGCCCATTTACCTCTTCTAAGGCGATAAGCGAGGCCGTCGAGCTCGCCGCAGTGAGCAAGGTGGACGGCATAATCGGTTTCGGGGATATCTACTCCCTGTCGATCGCAAAGGCGGCGGCAGCCATAGGCAAGAGCAGCCGCCCCTCCGCGCTCATTTTCTCAGGGGAGCTCGACGACAAGGTTGCACCGTATCCCTACTTCGAAATACCGAGCACGGTGCGCAGTCCCTTTCTCTTTTCTCGAGGACTCTACCTCATAGATGCGAGAAACGGCGAGGCAGCCCATCCGCTGCTGCCCACGTTCAAGGCCCACACCGCGGTGCTCGATCCCGCCCTGCTGGGCTCGTACAGCCAGAAGTACTCACTCTCCGTAGTTATGGACCTCCTGCTCTCGGCTATAGAGGGTTACTTCTCCAATGAGGCCACCTTCTTCTCCGACACACTGCTGCTGAGGGCAATAGGTCTCCTGCTCTCCAATCTGCAGAAGCTGATAGACAACAGCCAGGAGGAGGGAATTAGGACCCGTCTCCAACAGGCCGGCTTCTTCGCCGCATACGGCCTCACTATGAGCAGCGAGGGGATCGGTACGGCGACGAGCCACATTCTCGCGGTGGAAAAACGTGTCCCCCAGCCGGTGATCGCCACCATCCTTCTTCCCTATGTGCTCGAGTACGGAGTAAAGGCCTGTCCCGACAAGGTCTCCAGAATGGGGCCCATGCTCGGGGAGAACCTCAAGGGACTTTCGGTGGTGGCTGCGGCGGACAGGGTCGTCGAGTCGATAAGGAACTACTTGGGTATAGAACAGCTGCCCTCGAGGCTCAGCGAGCTCGCCGTAGACCGGAACGACATAGACGAGACCGCGGCAAAGGCGGCGGGCTGGCCCCTCCTGCGCAGTCTCCCCAAGTCACTCGGCCAGGAGGAGATCGCCTCCTTCCTGCAGGATGCCCTGTAGCGTCGAGTAAATCCAGCCTATGATATCTGCGAAGAAGCTCTCCACCCTCCCGAGAAAGACCCGTTTGCGCAAGATCGTCACGCTGCTCGAAGAGTGGGGCAGACTCCTCGAGCAGGGCAAACCTCCCCTATATTCCTACGTTTCCGAGGTCCTCGTGCTGCTGTGCGAGGAGAAGCGGGTGGATGAGCCCGTCCGCTGTTTGGCAGATGAGATCCGGCATTCGTGGCCTCGGAGTCACGGCGCTTTCTCGAGCGGTGCGACTGCGGAGGCCGAAGCGTACGAAGAGTTGCGCCGGCGGCTCGAGCATCTCAGATTCGCCCTCATGGAGAGTCTCGGGCTGAGCCCCGCAGACTGGGACTTCTACGATCCGGAGACGAGCAGCCTCTCGAGGAACGGAGCAACCATACATCCCATACGGATCTATCTCGACGATATCCGCTCCCCCTTCAACGTGGGGTCCATATTCAGAACCGCGGAGGCTTTCGGGGCCGAGAATGTGTACGTCTCCGAGTACACGGCCCGACCGGAGCACAAACGGGCCCTGCGGACCTCCATGGGCTGCACCGAGGTGCTGCCGTGGAGGGTAGCGGAGCTGTCGGAGATCGACCCGGCCGAGCGGGGCGTGCTCTTTGCTCTGGAGCTCGGCGGAACGCCGATAGATGAGTTCTACTTTCCCTCTTCGGGAATGGTGGTCATCGGCTCGGAGGAGCTCGGGGTGAGCCCGGAGTTGCGGAGCATGGCGACCCGGGAGGGAGGCATCGTATCGATACCTCTGTCAGGAGCGAAGGCATCACTCAATGTGGCCGTGGCCTTCGGTATTCTCATGCAGCACTGGCACACCTCGCTACGGCGCGGCCGCATCTGAGATGTCGCTCTTGCGCCAGCGGGGAAACGAGCAGTAGAGCCGATCTCCGTACTCCCAGACCCGCACCTTCCTTCCGAGAACGAGCTTCGAGAGGAGCTCGTCCATCAGAGAGAAGAGCGATGCGGATCCTCCCTCTCCCTCGCCTACCAGTATTTCCCTCGGTAGTAGGGCCGCAGTTTCGCGTGAGGGGAGATAGGCCTCGGTGCGTACGCCGTCCTCGTCCTCGAGACCGGCGATGACCTTGAGCTTCTCCTCCTCGACCGTCGTGTGAATGGAGGTGATCTTCATGCCCCCTACTAGCGGTTCATGCCTCCTGCTGCTTTCTCCTTTTATAAAAAAAGCGCCCGGGGGGCCGGGCGCTAAAAGGGATAAGGGGGTATGTATGAAATCAGCGATGCAGGGCTCGCTCGATCTCCGGTTGGTTGAAGCCGACGATTACCTTTCCATTCACGTCCAGGACGGGTACACCCATTTGACCCGATTTGCGTACCATCTCGTCGGCCTTGGATTGGTTGCTCGCAACGTTGTGCTCGGTGAAACGGACCTTCCTCTGTCTCAGGTAATCCTTCGTTTTTCTGCAATATGCGCATGTGGGAGTCGTATACAGAACAACAGCCATAGCCACCTCCAAATATTAACTTCTTTATGTAGAAGAAATATAATATAGAAATATTTGAAAGTCAATATGGTTTGTGCTTTTTTATTATCTCGGAGGCCTTCTACATGGACTCCTTCTTCTCCGTCTCTTTCTCGAAGGCGCCCGAGAGGCGTTCCCGAATGAGGTTCACCTGTTCTCTTCCTTTGATGCCGAAATCGGCAAGGATCTTGGGGTTGAGCTGTTCGAAGGTGACCTCTCCGTCCTCCATGTTGACCATGGCGTTAGCCAAGTAGACCGTATTGACCACATCGTTGTGCTCTTTGTCGGCCTCCATAGGGTCGTGGTGGTAGCGGATGATCTGGATCAAGCTAGTGGGGAAGTTCCACTTCTCCGCGACACGGCCGCCGATCTCGGCGTGGTTCAGCCCCGCAGAGAGATCCTCGAAGAGCTCCCGGTCTATCCCGCGCTCGTCGCAGAAGGTGCTTATTTTGTCCAAGAGGTGCGGATGCACCTCTGAGAAGATGATCTTGCCCATGTCGTGGAGGATCCCTCCTACATATGCGTCGTCGGTGAGCTCCTTTTTCCGCTTGAAGTTCTTCGCCAGCTGATAGGCGAAGAAGGCAACCTTGTAGCTGTGATCCCAGAGCCACCTCATCTGTTGTTTGAGGATCTTCTGCGTTCCGTAGCTGTAGAGGAGGTTCTTGAGGCCCCGCAGACCAACGAGCTTTACCGCCTCGACAATGTTGTCCACCCGCTTCGGCAGCATGAACTGCGCGGAGTTTACTACCTTCAGCAGGTCGGCGGTGAGGGAGGGGTCGGTGCTGATATCACGTGCAATTTCGTTTATCTCCGATTCAGGATCGTTTATGAGCTCCTGCAGGTGAATGATGTTCTCGGGAAACTGCGGCAGCTCGTTTATCTCCCGCACGATCTCGTCGCTCAACAGGTTCAGGTTCTCCATGTGTATCTCGGAGAATGGAAGGGAGATGCGGGCCACCGTCTCGCCGTTTTCCACGTCGATGTCGAAAGAATCCTCGTCGAGACCCATCTTTTTGAGCATGAGCACGAGGATGACGATGCCGAGTCCCGCTCCCTCGGTGTCGTCGAGCACGGTCGAAAGCGCCTCCTCCATGGTTTCGAATGCGCGAGAACGGGCGATGCGGTCGTAGACGCGCATCTGTTCTTTGCGAGAAATTTCGGTGTTGTTCCGGATGCTCAGCGTGAAGGTGTTTTTCTTAGCGTGAAAGACAACCTTGATGTAGAGACCGGCCTCCTTCTGCTTTTCGAGGTAGTGGTTTATATTGGAGAGGGTCTCCTCCTTGAAGTTCTTCATCCCCTCGGCATAGTCGGCGGGATTACTGATGTCCAGTCCTTTCTCTTTGAAATAGACCCTCTTCGTGTTGGCTTTCTTGGCGTTTACGGTGAGCTCCTTCATGCAGTAGGCGAGGCGATCTTTGAGGCTGTCCTGGCCGAACTCGTGCAAAAAGATGCCGAGAATGTCCTCGAGATTCTGCTCGGTCTCGTGGGGGAGGGTATAGGACTTGATCGCGAGGGGTACGGATTCACGGACCGCTTTCTTTACCTTCTCGCTGTTAACTTTCTGGGCCATATCTACCACCTGTCGAAGTAAGAGTCGTTTTCCCCTATCATAACGGCACCGGCATGAAAGTCAAGACTTTATCGAACAAGTCGGCGGCTCACGGCATGTGCGAGCCGGCGGCTTTCCTCATTCTGCCTCTGCTATGAGGAGTAGTTCTTTACCTGATTCGCCATCTCCTTGAGCCGGTGCTCGATGAGGGCGTTCATGCTGTGTTTCGGGAACTCTCCCCGTGCCGAGCGCTCTCCCGCAGTGGAGTCGGTGAGCAGCTCGAGACCCTCGTCTACCGTGGCGATGGGGTATATGTGAAACTTCTTCTCCCGTATCGTCTCTATGACTCTTCTCGAGAGCATGATGTTGTTGGTGTTGCGCCGCGGCACGATGACCCCCTGCTCTCCGTTGAGCCCGAGGTTCTCGCATATGTTGAAGAAGCCCTCTATCTTCTCGGAGATGCCTCCGATGGGGAGGATGTCGCCGTTCTGGTTTACCGAGCCGGTGACGGCCATGTTCTGCGCCACCTCGAACTTTCCCACCGAGGAGAGGAGCGCGTATACCTCGGCGGCGGAGGCCGAATCGCCGTCGATCTCTCCGTAGGACTGCTCGAAGCAGATGCTCGCGTAGACCGAGAGGGGAAAGGTGTGGGCGTACTTATTCCTGAGGTAGCCCTCGAGAATGTACATCCATTTGTCGTGTATCTCGCCCGAGAGTCCGACCTCTCGCTCTATGTTGATGATGCCGTCGGTACCCGGAGCTGAACGGGCTGAGACGACCACCGGTGATCCGAAGCTGTAGTAACCCCGCTCGTGGACGGCCAGTCCGTTTACGATACCGACCCGTGATCCGGTCACGTCGATGACGATCTCGTCGCCGGAGACCATCTCTATCACCTTCTCCTCGGGCAAGCCGGCGAGAAACTTCCTCTCCTCGAGTGCCTGCTCGACCGCCTCACCGTCTACCCGGTCCTTGCCCATCCTGCCTGCCCAGTAATCCGACTCGCGCAGCAGGTCGGCGATGAAGGAGAAGCGGGTCGAGAGCTTGTCCTTCTGCTCGGCAAGAAAGACCCCGTGACGTATGATGCCGGCGGTCCCCCCGGAGTCGAAGGGGCGGAGCCCTTCGTCTTCCCGGATCATCTTGATAAAGCCGAGGTAGCGGGCGGTATTCAGGCGGTTCCGCGGCATGACCGAGTCGAACTCGGCGGAGATCTTGAAGTGTTTGTGGAAGTCGTAGTCCTGCTCGTAGAGATAGTCGTAGAGGTTTTCGGTGCCGATTACTATGACCTTGGTGTCCACGTGGACGGGACTCGGCTTGATATGGGTGTTCTGCAGGCTCACTACGTGCTCGGAGGGCTGGATCTCCACCTCTCCGTTCTGCAGGGCCCGCTTCAGCAACTCCCAGAGCCCCTCTTCCTTGAGCAGGTCCTGCGCGTTGAGCACGAGAAAGCCGCCCGCCGCGCGGATGAGAGAGCCCGCCTTGATCATCATGAAGTTGGTCCTGCTCTGCCCGTTGAGGTCGAGGCGGGACTCGATGGTGCCGAAGAGGTTGCTGTAGTTGGGGTGGTTCTCGAAGATGATGGGGACGGTTTCGGTGTGGCCGTTGTCCACCAGCACGTTTACTCCGTAGCGGACGAGGGCGGGATTGCCCTGCTGGTCCTTGGGCTGTTCCTTTATGAAGAGGAAGAGGTGGGCGACGATGTCCTCCTTCAAGCGCTCGAGGTAGGACCGCAGCTTCTCGTCTTCGTAGTCGGCGGCGATGGCGTCCACCGCATCCTCCACCCCCGGCCGGACTTTCTCCTCCTTGAGCTGGTCGAGCTCGCTCTCTAAGGCCCCCCTCGCCTCCCGGAGCTCCTGGAAGAGGCGGCTCATCTCGTCCATGAGCTCGTAGTAGCGTTCGCGCCATGCATTCCACTGCTGCTCCGAGAGTCTTCCCTCATTCACGTAGTCGTACAGGGTCTCGAAGTCGGTGGCCTCACCGTCTAAGACCGGGGCGATGTCGCTCGCCTCCTCCTCGCCCTCCTTCACGTAGATGATCTGGAACCCCTCCTCGGCGAGCTTTGCCTCGAATTCGGTAATAAAGTGGTTCTCCTCCTGCTCGACGATGGAGACGATCCGGTCCCGCTCCTTCTTGTAGCTGTCGCTCTCGAGGGTCTTGCTCACCAGACCCTTCATGTTCTCGATGAGGTCGTGGATCCGCTCCTTGAACCTGCGGCCCTCGCCCTTTTCCGTGTAGAGCACTTCCGGGTAATCGCTGTCGAGGAAGTTGTAGACGTAGAGGATGTCCTTGAGCGTACCGCTCTTAGGTGTGTATTCGGAGAGTATCCGGCGTACGGAAGTGGTGCGTCCCGTCCCGGAGATACCGCTGACGAAGATGTTGTAGCCCTTGCTTCGGAGGTCTATTCCCATCTCGAGGGCTCTGAGCGCACGAGGTTGCCCGATAATCTCCTTTTCCGGGATCTCGGCCTCGAGCTCTTCTATTTCCTCGGAGCTTATCTCGAAGTGGAGCTCTTCTGGGGGGAGGGGAGTAGGTCTTGTCATAACATAGAACTATAGAGACGCACGGCGAGCGTTGTCAAGCCGCAGACGGATAGATATAATGGAGCTATGACAGTAACGGAACTGGACGGCTATTTCAGACGAGTAATGGCGATAGACGATATAGGCAGTGCCGACGCCTCTCTCAACGGATTGCAGGTGGGAGAGGCCGATGCGGAGGTGAGCAAGGCCGCCTTTGCCGTCGATGCCTGTATGGAGACCTTTCGCCGGAGCGCAGAGCGGGGGGCGCAGCTCCTCTTCGTGCACCACGGCCTCTTCTGGGGCAAACCGATCGCGGTTACCGGCGAGCACTACCGGCGGCTGCGGTTCCTCATCGAACACGGCATCGCCCTCTATGCCTCTCATCTGCCGCTGGACATGCAGCCGGAGTTCGGCAACAATGCGGGAATCGCAAAGGAGCTCGGGCTCGAGAGAGTGGAGCCGTTCGGCAACTACCACGGGATCTCCATCGGTCTGAAGGGGAGACTGCCGAAGGCGCTGAGCCTCGACGCCGTGCTCGACCGAATCGGGCTGGACCGGAGCTCCGCCCTGGGTGTGCTTCCCTTCGGACCCGGGACCGTGCGGAACGTTGCGGTCATTTCCGGGGGTGCCGACAAGGAGGTCGGTCAGGCCCTCAGCGAGGGGATGGACCTCTACATCACCGGCGAGCTCTCCCATCAGACCTACCACACCTGCCAGGAAGGCGGCATAAACCTCATCGCCGGAGGACACTATCACACCGAAACCTACGGACCCCGGCTGCTCGCCGAGAGATGCGCTGCGGATTCGGGAATAGTGACAGAGTTTATCGATGTGCCGACCGGCTTGTAGCGGACAGGACCTTAGGAGGAGAGAAGAGACGAATGAGCAGTATTACACGCGCGGAGCGGCAGGTGGGAACGAATAGAAGGCGGCTGGTTCCGCTCCTCCTGGTGCCGGTACTGGTAGTGGCGGATCAATTTAGCAAGGCAATAATAATCCACCTGATAGAGCCGTATTCGGTGGGAGCCTCGTTTTTCGACGGGATTCTGCGGATAATTCACACCCGCAACACGGCCATCGCCTTCAGCATTGGCCGCAGTCTTCCCGACGAGGTCCGCCTCGGCCTCTTTACCTTCATCCCCCTTCTGCTGCTGGTCCTCCTGCTGCTCTACTACGTAAAGAGTAACGACTTTACGATGTTCCAGCGCTGGGCAGTAGCCGGCATAATCGGCGGGGGCGTAGGGAACCTGATCGACAGGATCCTCCGGCCGGAGGGGGTGGTCGATTTCATCGACATAAAGATATTCGGTCTGCTGGGAATGGAGAGGTGGCCGACCTTCAATGTCGCCGACTCGAGTGTGGTCGTGGCCGGACTGCTGCTGCTCGTCTCCCTGTTCGTCGATTCTGGCAGCGGCAGTGGCTCGAGTAATTCGCGAAGCAGCTCGAGCAAAGGGGGGAGAGATGAATAGGAAGGTAAATACCGCGCTCTTTATCGTCGGCGCTACGATCCTTAATATCGTGCTGATGCTCATACTGATGGGTGTCGGTCTCTTCCTCGTCTCGTTCCTTTTCGGCAACTCGATAAACGAGACGGGGGCAAGCATCGCCTTTCTGGTGGTCTTCGTCGGCTCTATTGCCGGCGCGTTCTTCGTCTACCACCGCATCGTGCGGCTCATTTCCAAGAAGATCGATATGGACCAATACTTCCACCCGATCTTCGGCCGCCGGAAATAGGTTCTAATAGCCGTCGGA
>CAYFVU010000017.1:14868-42079 GCA_964346645.1 uncultured Spirochaetaceae bacterium
CCAATACTTCCACCCGATCTTCGGCCGCCGGAAATAGGTTCTAATAGCCGTCGGAGGGTCTAGTAGCTTTCGGAGGTTCTAATAGCCGTCGGAGGGTCTAGTAGCTTTCGGAGGTTCTAATAGCCGTCGGACATCGAGCGGTTGATGTCCTTCTTGTAGAGATCTTCGTAGACGTAGCCGTGGGTGCGCAGCTTCTCCTTGATCTCCTGAGGAAAGGGGATGTAGCGCCAGAAGATCTTTCGGACTTCGCGGTCGAGTTTTTGGGTCCCCTCGCTCTCCTTGTTTATCCAGAGCACGTAATCCTGTACAAAGTACTCCTTCACGTCTCCCCGCATCTTGCGGTCGGTAAACCACTGGTAGTAGCGGCCGGTGAGTCCCTCCTCCATCCAGTAGTGCTGCGCCTTCTCCTTCGCGGTCTGCCAGCGCAGATCCGCCACGCCGATGAGGACCGCCGTGCGGAGGTCCTTCGGATACATGGGGATGGCGATTCTCCCGCGGCTGGTGGCGCGGTTGTACTTTTCGAAGGGTTCCCAGCAGATGCCCCTGTCGCCGTAGCTCGGAACGAGGATGGTGTGGGGAACGATCCGGTTGGCTTGCTGGCGGAAGACACGGACGAAGGCCTCAGGATCGATCTTCTCGATGCGGTCCATCTCGCGGATGACGTTTTCACGGGTTCCCATGCTGTCGGGCATGGGGCGGAAGTACTGCTTCATCAGGATGGGGAAGTGGTTTCCCTGTCTGCCTGCGCACATCTTGGCCATCTGGCGGACGGTATTGAACTCCGCGCTGATGGTCTTTACGTCGACCTGAAAGGACTCTCCCATCTCCTCCGCCTGGGACTCCAGCTTCTCGAGCTGCTCGTCGGTGGCCTTTAGCTCGCTGAAGAGAGAGCCTATCTCCTTGTCGATCGTGAGCATCTGTTTGATCAGCTGCCCGATGTCGCCCATCGTACCCTTCTGCTCGGGGGTGTAGGGAGCCTTGAGGCCCTCGTATTCCGGCAGGGGTTTGTGGTCCTTCAGGCTCTTCGCTTTGTCGATGAGCGAATCTTCGAGGGCTTCGAGGTCGTTCATCTTGCTCTGTATCATTCCTACCTGGGTGTTGCGATTGCCTTTGGCCTTCTCGACCTGAATCAACACCTTTTCGGACTGATTCTTCTGGCTCATCTTGACTTCGTCCTGTGCGGACTGTCCTATTTGGCCGGTTGCGATCTTGTAGAGCCACTCGTCGACGTAGTGTATCGGTTCGCCCGTATTGTTTTCCTCGATAACCTTTGAAACGAGCTCCCTCTGCTCTTTGGTAAGAACCGTCGGCAGGAGATATCCGAATCGCAGGAGGTAGCGTTTCGGTTCGGGCAGCTTCGTGTGGATCTTCTGCGCGATCTTCGCGGCGAGGTTCCAGAAGGCCGGAACGATTTTCTGGCGATAGCCGGATTTCTCTTTGTTGTCTTCGGTGTTGAGAAATTTCGCCAGGAGGCCGTGGAGGCGCTGTGCCTCCTCTCCTTCGCCTGAGAGCGCCTGTTTGTAGTACTCCTTCGAGGAGAAGACGGGATTCGGTTTTTCGGCGTAAAGGTTGCTTATCTCGGGAAAGCTCTCTTTAGTGAGATCCGGCTGGTCTTCCTGTTTCTCCGTTGCGGTGGTTTCGGATTCTCCGAAGAGATCGGCGAAGTCGGGAGAGTCTTCTCCGGCCTCGTCTTCCTCTATACCCATGAGATCCGCTACTTCGGGATCGAGGCCTTCGGAGTTGGAACCGTTTTGTGCCATAAGAACCTTTTGTAAAGAGAGTTGTGGAGGTGAGGGGAGTCGAACCCCTGACCTCGTGAATGCCATTCACGCGCTCTAACCAACTGAGCTACACCCCCCAGCAAAGTGTTTTCAACATAACGGGAAGTTGTGGCTCTGTCAATACAGCAACAATGATGTAAACACGAAAATGGGGCCCTGCTGCCCGAGCAGAGAGCCCCATATGTGATGACGTCGTGGTATTCGAGCTAGAGCTTCTTGTGGCAGAACCACCAGTCATAGCAGCCGTCCTGGCCGCGTCGCTTGGCGGCGGTCTCTTCGTCGGCTGCAGGAGGTATGATTGCGTGATCGCCGATCAGCTCGTTATTCGGCCAGTTGGCGGGAAGGGCCACGCCGTTCTTGTCGGAGACCTGCAGTGCCTGTACCGAGCGAAGAACCTCCGACATGTTGCGTCCTATCTCCTGGGGATAGTAGAGCATGAGCCTGAGGATGCCCTTCGGGTCTACGATGAAGACGGCACGCACGGTGTTGGTTCCCTTACCGGGATGCAGCATACCAAGTGCCTGTGCCACCTTACCCATGTCGTCGGCGATGACGGGGAAGGGGATCTTCTGTCCGAGTTTCTCCTCGATCCATTCGGTCCATTTGATGTGGCTGAAGACCTGGTCGATGGAGAGGCCGATGAGCTCGGTGTCGTTCTTCTTGAACTCTTCCGCCCTTTGGGCGAAGGAGTAGAACTCGGTGGTACAGACGGGGGTGAAATCACCGGGGTGAGAGAAGAGGACGAACCACTTACCCTTGTAATCGTCCGGCAGGTTCTTCTCTCCGTGGGTGGTTTTTACGGTCAGTTCGGGAAACCTGTCTCCTAATAGCGGCATGTTGTTTTCCATAATTTTGCTCCTTTCGTAAAATATTATAATAATCGTAACGATTATTATTTAATGACAAAAATAATAAAGTTTATTCCGCCTGCGCCCGCGAGGGGCGCAACCTCATCACGAGACCTCCCACGAGGCTTCGTCGGCCGGGCTCTCCTCGTTCTCCCGGCTCTCCGCTTTATCCGTTTCTCGTGCGAGGCATCTGCTGCAGATCCCGTAGAAGTCCACCTCGTGGTCCTCTATCCTGTGCTCCACGGACCGGGCGACGATACGCTCGATGTCGAGCTTTTCGTCGACCGGCAGATCGTAAATACCGCCGCATCTTTTGCAGATGAAGTGGTAGTGAGAGTCGGTCTCCGCGTCGTAACGGTCGAAGGTGCTGCCGTACTGCAGCTTTCGCACTTGCCCCTGCTCCTCGAGAATGGCGAGGTTTCGGTAGACCGTGCCGAGGCTGAGTGAGGGGAACTCCGGTAGTATATCCTCGTAGATCTTTTGCGCCGTCGGATGGACCCCGGTACCTCTTAGGTATTCGAGTATGCGATCCCGCTGTTTGCTCTTTCTCACCCGCCTCATGTGCATTCGTCGATATCCGTTATTTCTAAATCGTAACGGTTATCAATATAAGATAAATGGAATATGTTGTCAAGCGGCGTACAGATGTATCCGGATTTTTTTGCGCCGGTTTTTCTCTCTCCACGCATGTACGACGAGGTAAATCCTCATTTAGTGGGTCAAATCTTGCATTTGCCTCTGAGGCAGCTCTCATTACTACATTTTATGTGTGAATCTTCCTACTGATAGAGCCACACATATTCTGTTTTTCTCCTCGATGGGCGAGGGATTCTACTGCCGATGCAAGATTTGACCCACTAAAAAAGCCTCAGCCTCTCAGGTGCCCGTGCCGCCTCGTGAGCTTCAGATCGGAGAAGAGCCCGTAGAGGCAGGGGATGAAGAGCAGGGCGGTCAGGGTGGAGAAGAGCAGGCCGAAGATGATGGTGCTCGCCATCGGTCCCCAGACCACCGACCGGCCGCCGATGCCGATAGCAGTCGGCAGCAGCCCCGCGATCGTGGTCAGCGTCGTGAGGATGATCGGCCGCAGCCGCATCTGCGAGGCGGTCAGCACCGCTTCCTGTATCGTGTGGTTCTGCTCCCGCAGTTTGTTGATGAAACTCACCAGGACGATCGAGTCGTTGACGGCGATTCCCGCCAAGGCCACCCCGGCGTAGAGCACGGTGGTCGAGAACGGCGTGCCCGAGAAGACCAGGTAGAGGATGATCCCGGTAAATGCGAAGGGAACGGAGAAGAGGATGAGGAATGGCTGCCCGTAAGACTTGAACTGCGCGCCGAGTATGAGGTAGATGAGGAACACGCCGATCAAGAAGATGCGGAGAATCTGGATGAGCAGGTTGCCGAACTCGGCGAACTCGCCTCCGACGAGGAGCTCCACTCCGGAATAACGGGAAGAGAGCTCCTCGTCGAAAAAGCTCTCTATGTCGGAGTTTATGCTCCGAATCCGCTCCTCCGAGTAAGCCTCGCCGTTTATCGTGACCTCCCGCGTACCGTCTATGCGGGTGATGCCGGCGATTCCCGTGCTCTCCTCTATGGAGGCGACCGAGCCGAATGGGACCTGGCTTCCGGAGCGTGTGGGGATCTTGATCTGCCCGAGTGTGGATACCGAGTCGATCTTACCCTCGGCAAAGCGTACCACCACGTCGATCTCCTCGTTCTCCCGAAAGATCGTGGTGGCGGTCACTCCCTCGAAGGAGCTGCGGATGTAGGCTCCCACAGTTCGTACGTCGAGCCCGTATCTGGCAGCACGCCCCTCGTCCACGCGGATGCGCAGCTCGGGTGTTCCCCCTTCGGCGGTGTCGGTGATGTTGTAGAGCTCGGGATACCTGTCCAATCGTTCCCTGATGGCCCGGGCCGCGGAGGTGAGCGCCCCGTAGTCGTCGCCCCGCAGTCTGAAGGAAATCGGAGGGTCGGTCGGCGGACCGTTGGCCGCCTTGCGATACCGCACGGTCTCCGCTCCGGGGATACCGGAGCAGAGCTTCTCCACATCCTGCAGGATTGCGGTCACCGATCTCGTTCGTCCGCGGCTCTTCGCCTTCAGATCGACGATGATCTCGGCTACGCTGTTCTCTGTGGTACCTCCCGAGGCGCCGCCCGCATAGCCGACGGAGCTGTTGATGCCCTTCACCTCGCCGTTTCCGACGAGAGGTACGAGACGGTCCTCGAAGGCGCGGACCACACGGTCGGTCTCATCTCGGGGGCTGCCGGGCGGCATCTCTATCTCCACGTAGAAGTAAGGGAGATCCTCTGCGCTGAAGAGGTCCTGCTGTACCGTCGTAATGAGCGAGCAGGTGCCGAACATGAAGACGAACATTCCCAACACCGCGAGCCTTCGGCGACGGTAGACGGCACCGAGTACGGTGCGATAGCGCTGCCTGAAGGTCTCGAAAAGATCCTTGGATCTGCTCTTTACCTTTTTCTTCTTTTTCTTCTTGCCGGACCACTCGGCGAAATGGACCGGCAGGAAGACGAAGGCCTCGAATGTAGAGGCGATGAGCGCCACCGAGACGGTAAGCGGAATGACCCTGAGGAACTTGCCGATGGTGCCGGGGAGAATCATCAGCGGCAGGAAGGCGGCGACGGTCGTGGCGGTGGCGGCGACGACCGGAACGACCACCTGATTCGTTCCCTCGATTGCCGCGTCTATGCGGCTTAGCCCCTCGTTGTGGAGGCGGTAGCTGTTCTCTATTATGACGATGGCGTGGTCGACGATGAGTCCGAGCACCAGCACCAGGCCGAAGAGGGTGTTGGTGTTGAGGCTTTCGCCCATGTAGTCGAGGAGGAGAAAGGTGAGGGCAAAGGTGACGGGGATGCCCGCCGCGGTGATGAGCGCATTGCGGAAGCCGATGAAGACGAAGAGGAGCAGCACCAGCAGGAGAAAGCCGACTACGAAGTTGGAGAGGAGGGTGTTGAGGCTCTCGCGGATCTGCACGGTAGAGTCGTTGAAGAGGGTCAGGCTCATGCCGTCGGGGATTTCGCTGCGGAACTTCTCGACCTCCTCCTTTACTCCGCCGGTGACGGTGAGGCTGTCTCCCCGCGAGACCTTGGATATCTTCAAGTTCACCGAGGGTTCGCCGTTGAAGCGGGCCCGGGCCCCCTCCTCCTCGTAGACTTCGCGCACACGTGCGAGGTCCTCGACCTGTACCACGCCGCTCGCGCCTTGGACGGCGCTTCCGCCGCTTCTCCCGGACGAAGCGCCGCCGGTTTCGCCTCCGGAAGAGCCCCGGCTGCGGGCGGTGCGTACGATGACCTTCCCGAGCTCCTCGGTCCTCTCCACCGAACCGACGGTTCGCAGAAGATACTCCCGGCTCGGAGTGGTGAGAGTACCGCCGGGTACGGTGACGTTTCTCGATCCGACCGCGTCTATTACTTCGTTCAGCGAAATGCCGAGCGCCTCGAGCTTGTCGCTGTTCGTCTCCACGCGAATGACCCTGTCGAGGGCGCCTACGGCCTCAACGTTCGAGACATCCTCGACTTCGACGAGCCGTTCTTCGAGCTCCTTCGCCTTCTCGTTGAGCGTCTCGAAGTCCACCTCTCCGGAGAGTATGACCTCTATGACGGGGAGAAAGTCCGCGGCGGAGAAGTCGTCCAGGCGTGCGTCGAGGGTTCCGTCGGGAAGCGAGACGTTGGAGAAACGGGTCTGCACCTCCTGATAGAGCCGCTCGAATTTCTCGTTGCTGATGCCGTCGTCGAACTCCACCCGCACGAGCGAGAGCCCCTCGCGGGTGACCGACTGTATCCGCTTGAGCTCGTCGAGGCTCTCCATCTCCCGTTCGATCTCGACGGTTACCGCCTCCTCCACATCCTCCGCCGAGACCCCCGGGTATGGAACGGTGATGTTCACCCAATAGAAGGGAACCTCCGCGAACTGCTCCTTCGGCAGCCGTATGACACTGAAGAGGCCGAGCACGAGCAGGGTGACCATCAGAATGTTGATGAGCACCGGGTTGCGGACCGAGAGTGAGCCGACGCTCATCGGCGGCTCCCGCTCTTGCCGACGACGGTCACCTTTACGGGATCTCCGTCGGAGAGGCCGCTGATGCCGGTCAAAATGATCCTCTCGCCTGCCTCAACACCGGAGAGGAGCACGGTCTTGTTTCCCAGTCTTCGGCCCAATTCTACCGTGTGCATCTCCGCAACGAACTCGGCGTCCCCGTCTTCTGCGGTGGGTGCTCCGTCTGCTCTGCGGGTAACGAAGACCACTGAGTCGCCGCCCCGGGATGCAATGGACGAGGAGGGGAGAATAAGCGACGGCTCCGTTTCTCTCGGATCGATTAACACCCGCGCCGACATGCCCGACTTTATCCGTGTGCCGCACTCGTTCTTCCACTCGATGACCACCGGGTAGCTCCCCGTCGCCGGGTCGCTTCCCGCCGCGACTGCGACCACCCGCCCTGCGAACTCTTCACTCTCGCAGGCTGCGGGGACACGTACCCTCGCCTTGGCCCCCTCTTCGATCAGGCCGATGATCGACTCTCCCATCGCGACTTCCAGTCGGAGAGAGGAGAGGTCGACGATACGGGCCACCGGTGTTCCGGGAGAGAGGTAGTTCCCGATGGAGACATCCTGTCCCTTGTCGGCCACGTAACCGCTAATGGGCGAGGAGATGGCGCAGTCCTCGAAGGCCTTCTTCGTCTGCCGGTAGCGAGCCTCCGCACCCCTCAGATTGCTGCGGGCCCTCAGTACCTCTGCTCGGGAGGCCCCGCCGCGTTCGAGCAGATTCTCCTTCGACTGCAGATCGATCCGGGCCGTTTGCAGCTGCTGCTCGGCCTGCTCCATGTTCAACCGCGCGATCTCGTCGTCGACCTGCACGAGCATCTCGCCCGGCTCTACCAGGTCGCCGAGCTCGAAGTCCACCTCTTCGACGACCCCCTGCGTCTCGGAGACGACGTTCGCCTCTTCTATGCCCGAGACGGTGCCCGAACTCTCTATTTGTTCGATGAGTCTGCCTGCGGTGAGCTCGACCGCCTCGACGGGGATGGCCTCCCTCGGCACTGCATCCGCGGCTACCCGCTCTCCTTCGGCCTCTTCACCATCATCACCCGTACGGCCGCCGGACGGAGAGCATGCCGAGAGAAGAACGAGCAACACGAGAGCACTGGTGACGATTCTCTTCGAGTAGAGGGGGATAGTTCTCATACCGCATGCCTCCGTCGTGATGTTCGAGAAAAAGTATAGATGAGGGGAAGGGAGAATGCAAATTACTCGAGCCTCATTTCTCCAAGAAAAACAATGAGGGAAGGTTCATTGAGCTTGCAGCGCCGAGCAGCTGCGATTATGGTAAGAGGTGAGCGCACGTATACAGATGCGCGTGTCGAAACAAGGAGAAGCGCATGTGGGAAGATCTTCGCGTAACCGCCGACATGGTTACCCTCGGTGACATGCAGCACACTGGAGTGCCGAAACGGATCAGGCTGGCCGAGAATCGCGCCAGGGGCAGCTCCTACTCGGGACTCTATGGTTACCTCTTCGACCACTCAAGAGAGGGGAGGGGTGTCTTCCAGAACGCCTACTTCCACTGTCAGCTGCCCCACACCTACACGGAGGGCAGCGCCATAGAGCCCCACGCCCATGTGCGGCTCTTGCCCGGGGGAGAGGCGGAAGTGGGACAGAAGCTCCTCGTCGAGTTCGAGTACATATGGGTGAACGTGGGCGAGCCCGCGCCCGACGATACGGTGATCATCTCTCGCAACTACGAGCTGCGGCAGGAGGAGCTCTCCAGCGGAAATACGGTCATATCCTTCGGTTTTATCGAGAAAGCCGACGCAAAGATCAGCTCCATGCTCAGCTGCAGATTCTCCAGAATCGCCTTCGAGGAGGGCTGGAAGGACTTCTGGAGTCCTCAGGGTTGCGAGAACGACAGCTTCATGGGGAGTATGGTGTTGCTGGAGTTCGACTTCCACTACCGAAACGACGTAGGCGGCAGCAGAGAGCTCTACGATAAGTAGCCGGGCTCGTCCCATTTGGGCAGGGGGAGGAGGCTCTCCTACTGCCGCGCAGAGACAAGAGTTTGCGTGCTCGTTGCAGTGTCACGCGTTCTTTTTGGCAAATAGCTTATGGGAGGTTCGGATATGGTGTGGGATATTGCAGCAACGGCGGTCGGTTCGA
This sequence comes from uncultured Spirochaetaceae bacterium, assembly GCA_964346645.1. GTDB lineage: Bacteria > Spirochaetota > Spirochaetia > DSM-16054 > Sediminispirochaetaceae > CAYFVU01. Next base: position 23,663 of record CAYFVU010000017.1, read on the forward strand.
TTCTGGTGCTCGGGGGAATCGCGGGATGTATCGTCCCCGTGCTCCCCGGCCCGCCGGTTACCTTTGCCGCACTGTTGATCCTCTCTCTTGCCGGCGGCTGGACGCTCTATCCCGTGTGGCTGCTCATACTCTTGGCGCTGCTCGCGGTGGCCGCTGCGGTGCTCGACTCGATCCTGCCTGCAGCCGCCTCTCGGAGGGCGGGGGCGGGAAAGGCGGGAGTGTGGGGGAGCGTGGTCGGTATGCTCCTCGGGACCTTCTTATTTCCTCCCTTCGGAACCTTTATCGGCGCTTTTATCGGCGCTCTCGCCGGGGAGCTCTTGACCTTCCGTGAGGGCTCCCGTCCGCTCACGGCGGCCCTCGGTGTCTTTACCGGGACTATGGCCGCCACCGTAGTCAAGCTCGCGGTCAGCGGCACCATTGCCGTCTTCTTTGTCCGGGGAGCCGTAGCGCTCTTTGCCGGATAGCCGGGGAGAGCCGAAGAGACGCGAGAGGTGCAGGAGGCCGAAGAAGTTGACGGAGAAGTGGAGGAGCACCGCAGACCAGATATCTCCGCCGAGGATCCTCAGGTAACCAAGCACGAGACCGATCGCGAGCGCATAGATCGGCCAGAGGATGAGCTCGCGGCGCAGCGGAAAGTGGCTCAGGGCAAAGAGGAGGGTAGCCGCCGGCAAGCCGAGACTCGGCTGCACCGCCCCGCGAAAGAGCAGCTCCTCGCCCAGTGCGCTCGCCGCCGCCAGCAGCGCCGCATCCGCTACGCCTATTCGCCCCACTGCGCTTCCGAGGCTGCGGAAGAGCGCTCTTGCCGAGGGAAACAGCCGGTGTGCATAGAGATCGAAGAGAATGTTCAGTACGAGCGCCGCGGAGAGCAGCGTTGCTTCCGCGGCGAAATGCGGCCTGTGCGGGTTGAACGCGAGCGGGGATGACGCGCCGGCGATAAGCCGCCAGAGAATGGCCGCGATGCCGAATCCGATGTAGAAGAGGCTCGCGAGGAGGATAAAACGTGTTCGTCGTGCGGGAAAAATGCTTTGTGCTTGCATAGGCGCACTTGTAGTTTTACACTAAACGTGAAGATCCTGCAAACGAGGAGGATTACCGCATGGCGGGAGATGAAACGCAGAGGGAACACGAAGTAGTGATTTTGTTCGGCGAGACCTTCGGTTGGGTCGACGTACAGAACCTTCAAAAATACCTGGATGAACGCTGCTGCACCGATTGCTGGGTCTATCTCGAGAAGGCCCCGGTAGGAAGGGTGCAGCAGACGGTGGACGAAGACGAGCGAATCCAGATTCGGGTTGCCGATAAACCGAAAAAGAGCGCGAAGAATTTCTACGATGAGCTGCAGCAGAAAGGCCAGAAATCCAAGATGATGAGACTGGAGAAGGTCTCGGACAGATCCATGAACAAGGGTGCTTGTTAGCTCTTCGCAAGACCGTCCTCTTTACATGACCGATTTCATGAAACCTCCGTCGAGCACGAAAGAGTGGCCCGTCGTGTAGCCGGCCGACGGAGACAGCAGAAAGGCGGCCGCCTTGCCGAACTCGGCGGGGTCTCCGTATCTACCGAGGGGGACCGAAGCCTTGCGCTTCTTCATTACCTCTTCGATGGGGCTGCCCGTACGCTCTGCTTCTCCTTTGTCGAGGTTTTTGAGTCTGTCGGTGTCGAAGAAGCCGGGAATGATGTTGTTGACGCGGATCCCATAGGGCGCGAACTCCTTCGAGAGGGATTTTACCAGACTCACTACGCCCGATCTCATCACGTTAGAGAGGAGAATGTTGTCCACCGGCTCCCGCACCGAGATAGAGGTGAGGGTGAGCACTGAGCCCCCACTGTTCTTCAACGGTTCGAGGGCGCAGCGAATAAGCCGCACGGCTGAGAGAAGGGTGAGCTCGAAGGCCGACTGCCACTGACTGTCGGTAAAGTCTTCGAACTTTCCGGGAGGAGGTCCCCCGGCGTTCACGACGACCCCGTCGATGCGGCCGAAATCGGCTAGGGTATCCTCAACCCAGCGGGAGATTGAATCGCCGTCCTGCATATCGAGGGTATAGCCGCGGACCTCCGCACCGGTCTCCCCGTGTATCGTCTCTGCGGCGGAGAGAATGCGCTCCTTCGTGCGGCTCCCGATGGAGAGATGTGCCCCCTCCTCTGCGAGACTGTGGGCGATTCCATAGCCCAGCCCCCTGCTCGCAGCGGCGACCATGTAGATCTTGTCCCGCAGACCCAGCTCCATGTGTACCTCCTGACTACGTTGTATATTTAATATGGTAGATGATGCAAAGTGAAATCACAAGGCTTTTGAAATTCCCTGAAATTCACTGAAGAAGGTAGAAAAATCGAAAGCATTATGGTAGCTCTACAGGAGGAGTTGAGCACAGAATGGTTGAAGCAATCGGTTTGGCGAAGGCCGATTTGATTTATCTCGCGGTCGTTTCGGGAGTGGCGCTGCTCCTCGGGGTGATGCTTCCCTGGTTCATCCGCCGACACGAGAGCAGCAGGGTAGACCGACTCGAGAGACTCAGGCGTTTCTCTCCGATCCGCACCAGATCTCCCGAGAGGAAGCAGCAGGAGTCCGCCCGCAGCACCGCGGTCGAGAGCGTGGGCGGACGGTTCTCGATAATCAGGAAAGTCACCGTCGCGATCGTCTTCCTCATCTGGGCCCTCGCCGTCACCTTCCCCTTCCTCGGACTCGTGCCGAGAACGTTCATCTCCATACTCGTCTCGATAACCGGTGTGGTCGTCGGTATCGCCGCGAGGCCCTTCGTCGAGAACAGCATAGCCGGCGTCATAATATCCTTCTCCAAGCTCTTCCGTATCGGCGACACCGTCGATGTCGACTCGCAGTACGGAACGGTGGAGGACATCTCCATGACCCATTCGGTCATCAAGCTATGGGACTGGCGGCGCTATGTGATCCCGAACAGCAAGATGCTGCAGAAGGAGGTCGTGAACTACTCCGTCGAGAGCCCGTATATCTGGGCCCATGTGGAGTTCTGGGTCTCGTGGGAGGCCGATCTCTCGGTGGTGGAGTACATCGCCCTTTCCGTGGCCAGGCAGAACATGCTGGACAAGACCTACGAACAGCCACGTTTCTGGGTGATGGAGATGGAAAAGGATGCGATAAAGTGCTGGGTTGCCGCGTGGAACAACTCCGCCGCCGATGCCTGGATCTTTCGCGCCCGGACCCGTTACGATCTGGTCCACCGGCTGGCTGCCGAGGGCATTACGCCGCACCTCGCCTTCTACGAGCGCCGTGAGTCTCGGCCCTCGCCGCTTGTGGAGGACGTCGGTAAGAACGACGGGAGCACTACAGCAGAGTGAGGTTTCTTTGAGCGATACACGCGGATATCCCGCAGAGGTGGAGAGCATTCTCTCCGAACGAATACAGCACGCCGAAGAGTTCTTCGTCTTCCCCTCGGAGATCGTCGCCGAGTCCCGGCAGATGAGACTCCTCGAGACGGGTGCGGTGCGGGCGCTCCGCCGCGACCGCTTTCTCTCGTGGGACCGTCTGAAGGAGCGTTACTTCTCCCCCTACCTCAGCAGCCGGCCTGCCAATCTCATGCTGCGGACCCTCTTTACCTCCAGGCTTCTCGACGTGGGGGGGCGGGAGGAGTTTCCGTTCCGGGAGTTGCTCAGTCCGGAGTATCCGGAGCAGGCACCTCGATTCGCGCGCTGGATAAGCGGACTCCTGCCGCAGATCAAGCGGGCAGAATCCGTGTTGTCGCAGGAGACCCGGTCCGCCGCTGATGCGGGAGATGCGGCCACGGCGGCCGCGCTGTCGGACGGCTACATTCGCGACATCGAGCTCCTCTACGAGGAGTACTCCCGTTTCCTCTCTGACTACGGTCTCTTCGAGCCCTCGTGGCAGGAGCCCGGCCGCAGGGAGCACGGAGGGACCGTTCATCTCTTCTTTCCCGAGCTGATCGAGGACTTCGACGAGTACCGCGAGTTCCTGACCGAAGAGGCCGGCTATCTCGTGCATCCGATGGCCGTCGAAGACCGGAACGATCAGGAGGAATCCGGCGGACCCGTCATGCATCGATTCGACAGTGCCTGGGAGGAGCTCGAATACGCCCTCGACCGAATTTCGGGGCTCCTGCAGGCCGGGACCGCTCCCTCCGACATCACCATTACCCTTCCGGCCTACGAGGCGTGGATGCCCTACCTCGATGAGGCCGCCCGGCTGCGCGGTATTCCGCTCCACTTCCGTTCGGGCAGCACCCTCACCTCGTATCCGGTCGGGAGGCTCTTTCGCGCACTCAAGGAGCTCGAGGAGAGCGGCTTCTCCCACTCTTCGATGAAGAATCTCTTCCTCGATCCCACCTACCCGTGGCGGCGCAGGGAGCAGTGGCGCGAGATGCTGGACTTCGGCGTCGAACACTCCTGTATCCGCACCTTCATGGGGCCTGAGGGGAAGGTCGACCCGTGGAAGAGCAAGCTGAAGAAGGCGGGCGAGGGGCGACTGGCCGGGCTCTACGAGACATTCGTCCGGGAGCTGAGAAATCTGCTCGGGAGCTCGAGCCTCTCCGAGCTGAACGGGCGCATCGTCGGCTTTCTTACCTCCTTCTTCAACGACGAGGCGTGGGCTGCGGAGGAGAGGAAGGTGCTGCAGTACGCCCTTATGCAGCTGCGTGATCTCGCCGAGGCGGAGGAGTATCTGGAGCAGGTTCGCTCCGGCGGCGATCCTGGTGCGACCGGCGGCCGCGGGGATAATGGCGATCGCTCCGGGGGCCGCGGTGTTATCGGCGGCCGCGGTGGCAGTGGCTCGTGGATTCCCCGCGATCCCTATGGAACCTGGCTCTCGATACTCGACCAGCGTCTCTACGTCCCGACGATCGAGGGGCCCGGGATTTCGGTCTACCGCTACCGGGTGGCCGCCGGCAGCTGTCCCCGCTACCACTTCGTCCTGGGTGCGGGTCAGGAGGAGACACGCTGCGTGTTCGACAGCCTCTCCTTCCTGCGCGAGGACAGGCGGGGCAACATCGAGGGCGGATCGAAGGAGCTCTCCACTCCTTTTCTGCAGGCCTATACCCGCTCTGGCGGAGAGGTCTTCTGCAGCTGCAGCGACGAGGGATTCAGCGGACCCCAACTGCCTCCGGCGGAGTTCCTGTCGCCGGTCTCATCTTTCGATTCATCCGTTTTCGGCGGAGTCGAGCGGACCTCGGCTTCCGGGCTCGATGATCCGTACCGCAACGAGCGTGAGGGCTGGTACGGATCGAGTGAGCCTCCGGTCCGGTTGTTGCCCCTGCAGGTCGAGGGCTACCGGCGCATGCGCGGTACCGGCCTCTCGCCGAAGGGGGTCGACTACAGCGAGAGTCTCATATACGCCGATCATCTCCGAGAGGCCCTCTTCCGGATAGTCCGCAAGGAGGACGGACTCTTTCACTTCTCGCCGCGGGGGATCGACATCTACCGGGGCTGCGGCTACGCCTACTACCTGCAGTACGCCCTCGGGCTTGAGGAGGGAGAGTTCGAGCCCGCCTACGAGAACCGCCTGGTCGCGGGGAAGGTGATCCACCGGGCGCTGCAGCTCCTCTTCGAGGAGATCAAGGCCGCCGGAGGCCTCTTCGATCCGTCACGAAGGGACGAGTACCTCGAGCTCGCGCGAGAGGTCGCCCGCAGGAGCATGGACGAGTACGAGCGCCGGGGTCTCGACCTCTTTCCGCCGGAGTGGCGCAGACTCGCCGGCTTTCTCGATGAGCAGATCGAACGCTTCGTGGATGTGGAAGTGGAGACCTTTCCGAACTTTGCGGTGGAGGAGACGGAGGAGAGACACGAGAGACCGTTTCCCGAGAAGGGGGTCGCCCTCTACGGATGGATCGACCGGATGTCGAGTCTCAACGGACGAGCGGCGGTCGTCGACTACAAGAGTGGAGATGTTCCCCCGAAGAAGCGCGTCGAGGCAAAGGAGGGGCCTCCGGACCAGAGTCAGATGCCTATCTACCTCCTCCTCGCGGAAAACAACCGGCGAGAGGCGGCGGCGGTCAGCTACTACAGCGTGAGAAATGCGGCCTACAGCCACCTCATGTACGACGGGCCGGTCGCGGCGCGGGAGCTCCTCGGCTCTGATGCGCTGCACGAGGCGGCGGAGCGGGTGGTAGAGGAGGCGGGCAGGATCCGCGCGGACATTGAGAGTGGCGACTTCAGGGGCCCCGATGTCTGCGAGCCCTGCGTCTTCAGAGCGGTATGCCGGGTGAAGTACTCGATTCGGACGATACGGACATAGGCGGAGCGGAGATGAAGAGCGGATTGGATCACTACCAGCGGGAGGCGGTCGACACGGACAGGAGCAGCGTCGTTACCGCGGGCGCAGGCTCGGGCAAGACGACGGTGCTCGCCGAACGCTTCGTACACCTCATAGCCGAGGGGCGTGCCGAGGTGGACTCCATACTGACCCTCACCTTTACCCGCAAGGCGGCGGCGGAGATGTACGAGCGCATCTACCGGCGGCTCGGCGAGAGGCTCGAGGAAGAGCGAAGCGAGGAGGAGCAGCGGAAAGAGGGGCATGATGAGGGTCGGCGGAAAGAGGATCGGCAGGCACTGCAGCGACCGCAGACCGAGAGCTCGGCGAGGGTCGAGCGGCTCTCGAGGGCGCTCTCGGACTTCTCCTCGGCGCGCATCTCAACCATCGACAGCTTCTGCGCCCAGGTGGTCCGGGGCGGCAGCGGGAGGTTCGGGATCCCCGGTGACTTCGTGCAGGACGAGCACGCGGTCTCGGAGCTGATCGAAGAGAGCGCCCTCACCTTCCTCCTCTCCCGCATGGATCGGCCTTCGCTGAGTGCCTACATTCGTGACCACGGGTTCAGCAGAGTCCTCGAAAGTCTCTTCCTGCCGCTGGCAAAAAACGAGTTCCATCTTGCCGAGACGCACGATTTCCCGGGCCTTTTTGCTCGACAGAGGAGCCACATCGAGGCGGAGCTCCGTGTGCTCGTCTCGAATCTTGAGGTGAGCCGCCGCGGATTTCTCGACCTCGACGGCAGCGGAGCCTGGTACACGCGTATCTCCGCGCTTTTAGAGTCCCTGGAGGAGCTCGATGCGGCGGCTGACGAGGGATGGGAGAATCTCGCCGAGATAATGGGGGCCGTGAAACTCGACTTGAAGGGGGCGACCTCGAAGAAGGAGGAAAATCTCGAGGCGAAGCGGATCATACAGGAGATGCAGGAGACCTGGGACCACGCCCTCGCCGCACTCGACCTCCTCACACGGAGCGAATACGGAGAGCTGTACGAGCTCCTGGCTGAGTATGAGCAGATAATACTCTCGCGCCGCCGTTCTGCGGGGGTCCTCACCTTCCGCGATGTGGTGGAGATGACCGTCGCCCTCCTGACCGAGGACACCGAGCTGCTCCGCTACTACAAGGAGAGCTTCGATCACATCATGATCGACGAGTTCCAGGACAACAACGATCTGCAGCGCAGGCTCCTCTACCTCCTGTCGGAGCGGTGTGGTTACGAGAGGGTAGGCGAGATCCCGGCGGCGGAGGATCTCGAGGAGGGGAAGCTCTTCTTCGTCGGCGACGAGAAGCAGTCCATCTATCGCTTCCGCGGGGCGGACGTTTCGGTCTTTACCGGCCTCCAGTCCGAAATTGCGCGGACCGGCGGCACGGCCCTCAGCCTGCAGTACAACTACCGCAGCCACCCGGAGCTTATCGACTTCTTCAACCGATTCTTCGCCGGTTTTCTCGCCGACCCGTACGACCGTGAGGACTTCGAGGCTGCCTACAGCAGGCTGACTGCATTCCGAAAGAGGGGCGGTGTGAAGCCGCAGATCCGCCTCTTCTACAAACCCTATGTAAAGGAGCGGGATGAGAACGCCCTCGAGCCCTCCGACGCGGAGGCATGGCACGTGGCCACGCGCATCCGCGAGATGGTAGAGGAGGAGAAGCTGACGGTCTGGGACAGGGAGGAGGAGCGGCCCTGCCGTTGGGATGACATCGCCGTGCTGATGCGTTCGACGGGAAATCAGCTCCGCTACGAGCGCTACTTCCGCAGGCTAGGCATTCCCTACAGCGTGCAGAGCACCCGGTCGCTCTTCATGGAGGCGCCGGTAAACGACATCTACCTGATGCTGCAGCTGCTCGTCTATCCCGACGATGTCGAGGCCTACGCCGGGGTGCTGCGTTCTCCCTTTGTGCATCTGAGCGACGAGACGGCCTTCTCCATCCTCCTCGACAGGAGGAATGAGCCGGACCGGTACGGACGGCCCTTTTCACACAGCGGCGACGAGGAGCTCTTCGGCTCGGAGGAAGAGCGGCGGAAGTACCGTACCGGCCGGGAGACCTTTACCCGGCTCGAGGAGATGAAAGGCCGGGCACCGGCCTCCGAGCTCATCCGCTATCTCTGGTACGAGGGAGGCTATCGCTACCTCCTGCTGCGCAGGCCCGACTACCACATCTATCTGGAGTTCTACGAGACGCTGACCGAGCTCGCACGCACCGTCGAGAGGCGCGGCGAGAGCCTCCCGGCCTTTCTCGACTACCTTCGGCGTAAGCTCGGCGAGAACGAGAAGATCGAGGAGATAGAGCTGCCCCCCTCGGGCGAGAGCGGGGTGCAGATCATGACGATACACAAGGCGAAGGGGCTCGAGTTTCCCATCGTCGTGCTGGTGGACATGGGTAACACCGGCTCTAACTCCGGCAGCGGTCCCCTCTTCGTCAACGACACCGAGCTGGGTCCCTCGGTGAGGTGGAAGAGGAGCGGTGCGACCCGCGGCGGCGGCAGCCGGGACGGCAAGGGCTATTTCGAGTCTCGCTACGAGAAAGCAGAAACCGAGCGCAGACGCGCCGAGCTCAAGCGGCTGCTCTACGTGGCCTGTACACGGGCGCAGGACCATCTGTTTCTCTCGGGTATTCACCACAGCGCCAACAGGAACATGGAGAAGCAGGGAGCGGAGGCGCTGTTGAACACGGCCCTCTCGGCGCTCGGCTGGGACGAGAATCCGGAAGAGGTCGATCTCGCCTCTCTCCAAATAGAGGCCGAGGAGATAGCCGAGACGGACCGGCGGGAGGTCGACCGGCAGACCGGCGGCGTCCACGCGCGGCAGCTCCCCTCGATGGACGGCCGCTATGCAGATGCAGAGCTCATTCGTCCGCCCCTCCCGCAAAAGCTGTTCACTCCGGTCGAGCTGAACACACTCCTGCGGCATGCCATGCGGGCAGAGGCTGAGGGTGCGAGTCGAAGCCCGGAGGCCGCGCGCAGTGATGCGAGCCGTGCTGCCGGCCGTGGGCAGACCGAGCCACCAGAGCGTCGAGAACGACTCGCGCGGCTCGAGATCGACGACTTCCTGCAGAGCGAGACGGAGATCACCGCCTTCGGCACCCTCTGCCACCGTCTCATCGAGGAGAAGCTCGAGGGGCAAGAGCCTTCGCCGATGTCCGGATGGCCCGCGGTCAGGCCTGCGGAGCAGCTGCGGCGGATCGAGCAGACGGCTCGTCTGCTCTCCGACCGATTCCTGGCCACACCGCTTGGCGAAGAGGCGCGAGGAGGCGATTTCGAGAGCGAGCTCTCCTTTCTCCTGCGCATCGACGGGGCCGGCGGATCCGAGACCGGGGCAACGGACGGCACAAAGGCCGGCGCCGGCGACGGGATGAGCTTCATAAAGGGACAGATGGACCTCTGCCTGATTCGTACAGACTCGGTGCTCGTGCTGGATTTCAAGACCGACCGCGTCGTGGCGCCGGAGCACTACGCAGGGCAGATGGCCGCCTACCGCCGGGCGGCGGAGGAGCTGTACGGGCTGCCCGCTTCGAGCTCTCTCGTCTATCTTCGGGAGATGCGCATCGTGGCGGTCGACACGGAGATCGACATTGCTTCGCTGTGCCGGCGCTGACTACTCGGACGATGCGTAGGCCGCAGCGATCCTGGCGGCCACCTCGGCGTTGTGCTCGGCGAGTCGGCGGTTCGCCGCGAGACTCTCGCCGCCGGTAAGTTCGGTGATCTTCTCGAGGAGGAAGGGGGTGAGCTCCTTTCCCGAGATACCGTGGCGCAGCCCCTCTGCGAGAGCGGAGTCTATCGCCGAGTCGATCTTGCCCCTGTCCATGGAGGCCTCCTCCGGAATAGGGTTAGCAATGAGCACACCGCCGCCGATTCCCATCTCCCACTTCGCGCGAAGAACCGCCGCCGCCTCCTCGGGAGAGTTGATGCGGTAGTCTAACTCGAGACCGCTCGAGCGGGTGTAGAAGGCGGGGAGCTCGTCGGTGCCGTAGCCGAGGACCGGCACTCCCATCGTCTCGAGGTACTCCATCGTCTTCGGAAGATCTAAGATGGCCTTTGCGCCCGCACAGACCACCGCGACCGACGTGCGTGCGAGCTCCTGAAGATCGGCGGAGATGTCGAAGGTCTGCTCGGCGCCTCTGTGGACGCCGCCGATGCCGCCGGTGGCGAAAACGGAGATGCCGGCGAGCTCGGCGCAGAGCATCGTCGCGCTCACCGTGGTGGCTGCGGAGAGCCGCTTGGCGGCCACGACCGGGATGTCCCGCCTGCTCGCCTTTCCGATGTCGTCGGAGGAGCCGAAGTACTCCAGGTCCTCGTCGGTCAGGCCGATGTGAATACGTCCGCTGCGGACCGCAATGGTCGCCGGGACCGCCCCGGCACCGCGGACGGTCTCCTCGAGCCGTTTTGCATTTTCGATGTTCTCCGGGTAGGGCATTCCATGACTGATGATGGTCGACTCGAGCGCCACCACCGGAGCTCCCTCGCACAAGGCAGTCTCCACCTCGGCCGTGAGCTGCATATACCGCTCTCTCATGGCCTGTTCGTTCATTTTATTTTCGTATACCGGTTTCTCTTCCATCTCTCTCAATCCCTCGTCTCGTGAGTCGAAATGTAGCTGCTGAGCTCTTCGAAATCCAGATCGTCGTCCACCGCCTCGGGACAGCGGACCACCCGCGCCGCCGCAGCCAGACCGTAGTAGATCGACTCCTCCTCGCTCCTCTCGTGCCACCTTCCGGCGATGAAGCCTGCGAAGAAAGCGTCGCCGGCGCCGTTGTCGTTGATTACCTCGACGGAGTAGGGCCGGAACATCCTGCCGCACCAGATACCGGCTCCGTCCTCCTCTTCGCCCTCCGGATCGTCGACCTCCAGATGCATGTGCACCACGCCTCGTCTGCCGAGGGTAACGAGGATGTTCTTCGACGGGCGGCTGTTCCTGTTCGCAGTGGCCGCCAGCCGCAGAGGCACCCCCGGCTTCTCCTCCATAGAAAGAATGAGGGTCTCGAAACCCCGCTTCGGCAGGCGAAAGAGCTCGAGGAACTCCTTCTCGCTGGGGCTTATCCATTCCGCAGGGTGGGGGAGGCTGCGGAGCTTACCTGATTTTTCCTTCGAGACCGGCTCCACGTAGAGCGGTATCGAGGTCGAGTAGCAGAGCTCGGAGAGCCAGACGAGACTCTCATCGGGGAGATTCGAGTCCGTAACGATCATGCGGCTCGCCGAGAGCCTTTCTCTGTGTTGTTCGAGCACCTCCGGGGTGAGGAGCTCCATCGCGCGCATGTCGGAGACGGCAGACGCCAGGGTGCCGTCGGCATCCTGCACCGCCACGTACTCCCCGGTCTTCTCTTCGTTCGTGACCAGTACCGAATCGGTGCGTATTCCGGATGTACGCGCCGATTCGAGGATGAGCCTCCCGGAGGGATCATCGCCGACTACGCTGTAGATCTCCACCTCGACGCCGAGCAGGGCGAGCATGTGGGCTATGTTCCGACCGACCCCTCCGGGGGTCTTGGTAATGCGTCCGGGATTGGAGGTGCCGGGAAAGTAGATGGCCTCAGACTTCGCCACGATATCGATATTCGCCCCGCCGATGACGGAGACGGCCCTCGCCTCTTTCATTGTGCCTCTCCCATTGCGCCTCTCCGCTAGAGTTTGACGTCTCGAATGATGGAGGTGATCTTGTCGGTGTCCTCCTTCGAGATACCTATATGGGTGACCATTCTAATGGAGTTCGATGCAAAGGGCGAGCAGAGTACTCCCCTCTTCTTCAGCGCCGCGGCAACCTGTTGTGCCGGATGGCTCGGGGTGTCGAAGTAGATGATGTTCGTCTCAACCGACGCCGGATCGACGGTGGCCCAGGAGACTTCGGCGAGCCGCTCGGCGATGCGCTTCGCGTTTTCGTGGTCCTCGGATATCCGCTCTACGTTGTTCTCGAGCGCGTAGATGCCCGCCGCGGCGAGAATGCCCGCCTGCCTCATGCCTCCGCCGAGCATCTTCCTCAAGCTGCGAGCCTCCTGTATGAACTTGGGCGGACCGCAGAGGAGGCTTCCCACCGGTGCGCCGAGGCCCTTGGAGAGGCAGAAGGTAATCGTGTCCGCATGCATGGCCATCCGTTTGACCGTGATGTTCTGCGCCGCCGCCGCATTGAAGATGCGGGCTCCGTCCATGTGCATGTAGAGATCGTGTTTCTTCGCGAAATCCGAAACCACTCTCAGCTCTTCGGGAGTGTAATAGCTGCCCCCCATGCGGTTGTGGGTGTTTTCCACCTCCACCAGCGTCGGCTTCGCCATGTAGTAGACATCGGGTCTTAAATGCTTCTCCAGCTCCTCGGGGCGGAGAATGCCCCGCTCACCCTTGACCGCCACCGGCATCACGCCGGCTAATGCCGCCCCGGAGGCGAGCTCGTAGTGGATGATGTGGCTGTGCTCGTGGGTGAGCACCTCGTTGCCGCGCCCTCCGTTCACGAAGAGGGGGATGAGATTGCCCATCGAGCCGGACGGTAAGAAGAGGGCGTCTCTCTTGCCGGTGATCTTGCAGGCGAGCTCCTGCAGATTGTTTACGGTTTTGTCCTCCATGTAGACGTCGTCGCCGACGTCGGCTCGGGACATCGCCTTGCGCATCTCCCGTGAGGGAAGGGTTACGGTGTCGCTTCTCAGATCGAACTCCTGTGCCATACCAAACCTCTTTTTCTGGGGCCCAATCGTACACCGTCTGGTGAGTGGGCCCGGTGTATACGCCGGCGGCGGAAGCCGCATGTTCCTCTTTATCCGAGTATCGGCCGGGCCGGCGAGAACATTGTAACACGACCGCCCCTCAGATGCTACATATCCTCCATATCCTCTATCCGTGCGCCGATCCCGGCGAGGAGCCGGAAGAACTCAGGAAACGTCACGGCCGCCGGGCCGGTCTCGTCTATGGTCACCTCCGCCGCTGCGGCCAGTCCCGCCACCGCGAGGGCCATGATGACCCGGTGGTCGCCGTGTCCCGAAACCTCTACCTCTCCGGCACCGAAAGTCTCGCGGGGGTATCCGCCGCCACGGATGAGCAGGCCGTCTTCGCGCTCCTCTACCGCCGCTCCGAGCTTCGACAGCTCCTGCCGCATGACGGCGATGCGGTCGGTCTCTTTCCCCCTCGCCTGCGGTACGTTGCCGAGCAGAACCTCTCCGTCGGCGAAGCAGGCTGCCACTGCCAGAGCCGGCAAGGCATCGGGGATGTTGTTGAGGTCGAACTCTCCGCCGCAGAGTCGGCCGCCTTCGGGGCCGTCGACTATGAGGGCACCTTCCTGCCGGGAGATCGTGCAGCCCATGTGGGCGAGGATCTCGAACGCCTCCTTGTCGCCCTGGCTGTCGTTCATATCGAGTCCGCGCAGCTCTAACCGGGAACCGGTGACCGCCGCCGCGGCGGCAAAGAAGGTGGCCGAAGAGAAGTCGCCGGGAATCCGTGCATCGAAGGGACGGTAGCGCTGGCCGGTGGGCACCACGAACTCCTCGTAGCCCTTGCGCCTGTAGCGGATGCCCTGCCGGTCGAGCCAGTCGAGGGTCATGTCGACGTAGGGCCGCTCGTAGAGCAGTGGAACGCGTATGACCGTCTCCTCTCTGTCCGGTGAGGCGAGAGGTGCGGCGAGCAGGAGGGCGGAGAGGTACTGGCTTGTCGGACACTCGATGCGGGTGCCGCCGCCCCGCAGCGGTCCGTGGACGGTAAAGGGGACGTAGCCCTCCTTGCCGTGACACTTCACTTGCGCACAGAGGTCGCGCAGGGCATCTAAGAGCTTCGCCGCCGAACGGCGGCGTATCTGCTCGTCGCCGTCGAAGCGGACGGGTACTTCGGAGCTCGCGCACATGCCGGCGGTGAGGTAGAGAGTGGTGCCGGAGTTGCCTACGTCTATCGCCTCGGCGGGCTCTCGTATGGCTCCGCCGTTGCCCTCGATCTCCCAGTAGTCTTCGTGTTCTTGCACCTCGGCGCCGAGGGCGCGGACGGCGCTCCTGCACGAGGCGGTGTCACTCGATTCGAGGGGAGCGTAGAGGCGGCTCGTGCCCTCGGCCCAGGTGGCGAGGAGCAGGCCGCGTATGGTGTGGGACTTGGACCCGGGAATATCGAGGCTTCCCGAGAGTTGCGAGGGATAGATCTTTCGTTTCACTTGAGAGGCTCTCCTCCGGGCCGAGCGCCGGAAGCTGCTCCGGTGCTCCGGCCGCCGCACGTAGAGTTTCCCGCAGCAGCCGCAGAGGAGGCATCTCTTTGCCGCGGAGGCGGGAAGTCTTTCATTGTAGGCGCACCGGAGAGCGGTGTCAAATGGCCCGGCGTGTGTTTTTATGGCGACGGTAAAAAGGCGGACCGGCTCAGGAGTTCAGGAATCGAGGAAGACAGGCTTCTTGCGCAGCTCTGCGGCGAACCACTTGCTGAGGGACACGAGGGGATGCTCCTCTCCCACACAGCGCAGGAGGATCTTCTCCGCCAAGCTGAACTTGTCTGCGGCGACCTCCGCAGTTCCCCTTCTTCCCGAGTATTGGTAGTTGAAGAAGCCGGAGATGCCGTCGGAATAGAGTCGCCGGGCGTAGTTGTAGTTCTTCACCTCCCAGGTCGTGGAGAGGAACTGCAGGTGGCGCCGGGTGTAGGCGGCAAAGATGGGGGGGAACTCCGGATCGTAGACGTAGCTCCAGTGGAAGATGCTGCGCATGACCTTCGCATTCCTGCTCTTCAACCCCTTCATTGAGCGGATGCGGTAGTTGTGCAGGCCGAGGGAGTAGAACCTGCGCAGAGAGAGGTAGAGGCAGCCGCGGGCCTCGAGGTCGCGGGAGAAGCCGGCCTCCTCGACAATGAAGTAGGGATCGAAAGGCTGCGAGGCCGAGTTGTTTTCGTGAGTGTTTTCGCCGGTGCGCATGGCGATGGTGCGCGCGCGGAGATCCCGTTTCGCTCGCTCGTACAACTCCCTCAGGCGGATGAATCGGCTTCCGTCGCCCCCGGCGAGGTCCGGATGGAGCCGCTTGCTCAGCACGCGAAAGAGGTGATCGAGCTCACGCTCGTCCCGCACGCTGCCCCCCACGAACCGCCGGATGAGCTCCTTCGTGCTCGGTTCTGCATTGTCGGAGATTTCCGCACCCTCCATCTCTTCCTCACCCTCATAGTATCATACTTTGCCTCGCTTCGGTATTCTTCAGTATTTTCAAAAATGGAGGTAATCGTGATGAAGTACAACATCGTCACAGGAACGTCCAGGGGGATAGGAGACGGCATCGTACGCGCCCTGCTCGAGCCCGGCTATTCAAAACCCGGCCGCCGGAGATGTGCACCCGGGGCCGGGTCGATTGTGCCGCTCAGCAGAGCGTGCCGGAGGGACGGTAGGTGGTATGAGAGACCTCGTCTCTGCCTGCAGCGCCGACACCGCTCGATACAGTGCTCCTCCTGCTCTTCTTCTGCATAAAGGCTCCCGGTCCGCCGAACGTCCCGGCGAAGCGGGCGGCTTCCGCCGTCTGCTGCTTACCTTCGTTTTTCGTTCTCTTGTTCATATCTTTCTCCTCGTTATGCATTGACGGTCTCGTTCACCTTCGGGAGGCGCGATTCCGCACGTTTTACCGCTTCTTCGGGGTAGTCGAAGTCTTCGAGCTTTCCGTCGTGGTAGGCCTGGTAGCTCGCCATGTCGAAGTGGCCGTGTCCCGAGAGGTTGAAGAGTATCACCTTCTCCTCTCCCGTTTCGCTGCAGCGCTTAGCCGCGCGGATTGCCGAGGCGATGGCGTGGGCGGATTCGGGTGCGGGAATGATACCTTCGGTCCGCGCGAAGAGCATGGCCGCCTCGAAGGTCTCGCTCTGCTTGAGGGCTTCGGCCCGCGCGATTCCCTCGCTCACGAGCTTGGAGACGATGGGAGCCGCACCGTGATAGCGCAGCCCGCCGGCATGCACCGTCGGCGGCACGAAGTCGTGGCCGAGGGTGTACATCTTCGTCAGTGGGATGTACTGGCCAGAGTCCCCGAAGTCGTAGGCGTAGAGTCCCTTGCTCAAGGTGGGACAGGCGATCGGCTCGGAGGCGACGATGTCGATGTCGCGGCCCTCCATCTTGTCCTTTACGAAGGGGATGGCGATGCCGCCGAAGTTGCTACCGCCGCCGTGGCAGCCGATTATCACGTCGGGATAGAGATCGAGCTTCTCGAGTACCGCCTTCGACTCCTGACCGATAATCGTCTGGTGCATGAGTACGTGGTTGAGCACCGACCCGAGGGCGTAGTTCGTTCCGCCGTCGGCGGCGGCGAGCTCCACCGCCTCGCTTATGGCCATGCCGAGGGAGCCGGGGTAGTTCTCCTCGTCCTGCAGGAACTTACGGCCGATCTCGGTGGACTCCGAGGGGCTGGCCTCGACACTGCCGCCGTAGGTCTGCATCATCACGCGCCGGTAGGGTTTCTGATCGTAGCTGACCCGTACCATGAAGACGCGGATGTTCATGCCGAAGCGGCCCCCGGCAAAGGAGAGGGCGCTTCCCCACTGGCCGGCGCCTGTCTCGGTCGTCAGTCGGGTGATGCCGGCCTCCTTGTTGTAGTAGGCCTGTGCTATCGCCGTATTCGGCTTGTGGGATCCTGTGGGGCTGACCCCCTCGTTCTTGAAGAAGATCTTCGCCGGAGTGCCGAGCGCCTTCTCCATGAAGCGTGCACGGATGAGCGGGGTGGGACGGTAGAGCGAGTAGGCCTCGAGGATCTCATCCGGAACTTCGATTTCCGGGGTGATAGAGACCTCCTGTTCGATCAGGGAGTCGGGGAAGATCGCCGACATCGCCTCGGGGGGGATCGGCTGCCCGTCCGCCGGGTTGAGCAGGGGCGGCAGTCCGCCGGGCAGGTCGGGGATGATGTTGATCCACTTCTTCGGCAGCTCCCGGCTCGGCAGTTGATAGATTCGTTCTTTCATGTCTTTCCTCCTGAAAAGTACTGTCTGTGCGGGCCGCGAGCAGCACATGCCGCGTAGACCCAAAACTACATAAAAAAAGCCCGGGACACGCCCGGGCTCTGGTTACAAAAAAACCGCAGGCGGCGCCTCTCTTTCGAGAGAGACCTCCTGCGGTCTCGAACTGCGGTACACCTACACTAGGTTCCCGTAGTGGACCACGGCCTCTCTCCGTCGGTCCACCACCACCATCCTTGCTGTACTGTAAGTGGTCGTCGATTCATCATGGTGTTACTTTACACAGTAACGTGGGTTTAGTCAAGTTGTTTTGTAGAAAAAGTGAAAATTTTTTGCCTCGCCGGCCGGCCCTGCCCGCGCGTCTGCTACCCGCCGGGGCGCGGAGACAGCACCGCTATGCCGCGGCTATTTTTTCGACGGCCGCCAGAAGCCCTCGTGGGCCTCGGCCGCCTCATCTTCTATCGCGGGACCGAGGACCTCTACCTCGCGCTGACCGCGGGCGAATACCTCGCGGCACGGCAGTGAAAACGTGGGATTCTCCGGATCGTCGCCGGTCAGCTCGAGGAGTCCCTCTTCGCTCAGGGCGTAGGCGACCTTCCCTATGCCGCTCCAGTAGATTGCCCCGCTGCACATGGCACAGGGCTCGGCGCTGGAGTAGAGGCCGCACTGGGCGAGGAAGTCGCGATTGTAGGCCTTGGAGGCCTTGCGCACCAGGTTGGTCTCGGCGTGCCCGGTGCAGTCGTGCTCGGTGTTCACGCTGTTCTCCGCCTCTAAAAGGACCTGACCGTCGGGGCCGACTAATACTGCGCCGAAGGGGTGGTTGCCCCCCGCTCTCGCCCGCTTCGATACCTCTATGGCTGCTCTCAGGTGTGCTGTCTCTCGCTTACTCTCGCTCATTTCTCTTTGTTCTCCCTCTTCTGTATCTTCTCGAATATGCGCCGGTAGTGCCCGCGGACCGCCGGGTGCATCGCTTCGATATCCTCCTCCGTGATCTTTCCGAGATTTGCTCGAGTGAGGGCCGCGAGGTCCGCCAGATCCGGTTGTGCGTATCGCACCGTTGCGGACCACGGCGAGCCCCCCGACCACGGCGTAGGGCACTCCCTCCTCCTCGAGCCTGTGCTGCAGCCTTCGGGCTGCGGCGTAGAGGGGGCTGGTCGAGAAGTCGCCGTTGTTCTCCAGGATCTCGCGCGGGGTCATACGAGATGGTACCAGTATATCACCGGTCGGACAAGCTCGCTGACGCCGGTAAATGAGGATCAGGAGACTTCTCCCTTTTCCGTGCAATTTCTTCTCAACTCTAGCTTGACAGGGGGGTTAAGCCGAACTACCATTATAA
>CAYFVU010000018.1:0-11547 GCA_964346645.1 uncultured Spirochaetaceae bacterium
GGGAGCCGAGACGGAGCTCGACAAGAACATCATCGACGAGCTGAACGACCCGTTGGTACATGTGATCAGAAACTCGATCGACCACGGCTTCGAGTCGCCGGAGGAGAGGGAGCGCCTCGGTAAACCGAGGAGGGGGAGGCTGAAGATCCACGCCGAGCACTCTGGCGGGCAGGTGGTCATTCGCATAGAGGACGACGGAGGAGGCATCGATCTCGAGAAGGTAAGGGCGCAGGCTGTCTCTAAGGGACTTATTTCGGGCGAAGAGTCTCTTTCGGACCGGGACCTGGTTTCGCTGATCTTCAATCCGGGCTTTTCGACTACGGAGAATGCCACGAGTGTCTCCGGTCGCGGTGTGGGAATGGATGTGGTGAAGAAACACATCGAGAAACTCAGAGGAAAGGTGGACATAGAGACCGAGAAGGGGGTGGGATCCACCATCTCTCTGACGATTCCCCTGACCCTCTCGATAATCGACGGACTGCTGATCGCGCTCGGAGAGGAGCGCTACGTCGTGAATTTGTCTGCCGTCGACGAGTGCTTCGAATACACGGCCGAGCTCAAGAGGAACGTGGGCAAGGACAGGTACCTCAACATCAGGGAAGAGATCGTTCCCTACATCGACCTGCGCGAGCTCTTCAAGATGGAGACGGCAAACGGTGAGATTCGTGAGCTGGTGGTGGTGAGGGTGAACGAGCAGAAGGTAGCCCTTATCGTCGACAAGATACTCGGTCAGCATCAGACGGTGATAAAGCCGATGAGCTCGGCCTTCAAGCAGGTAGAGGAGATCTCCGGCTCCACGATCCTCGGAGACGGAAGCATCGCCTTCATCCTGGATGTAAACAAGATGATGGAGCGGGCCTATGAATGAGATCGGCGTAATGGTGGTAGACGACTCCGCACTCGTGCGGGAAACCCTCACGAAAATACTCAGCGAAGACAAGAGAACCCGGGTGACCTCTGCTGCTGCTAATCCCATTATCGCGATGAAGAAGCTCGAGACGGACAAGCCCGAGGTAATAGTGCTTGACATCGAGATGCCGAAGATGGACGGCCTCACCTTTTTGCAGAAGATCATGAGCGAGAATCCGCTGCCGGTGATCATCTGCTCTAGTAAATCGGAGTCCGGGTCGCAGAACGCGCTGCAGGCCATGGAGTACGGTGCGGTCGAGATCATCCAGAAACCGAAGATAGGAACGAAGCAGTTCTTCGAGGAGTCGAAGGTTATCATCATCGATGCGGTGATCGCCGCGAGTCAGGCGAAATTGAACAGGCGCGCAAAGCCGGCTTCCTCTTCCGGTGCCGCTGCCGCTCCTTCCGGAGGACGGGGGGCTCCGGCGGAGAAGAAGCACACGGCGGACATCATCCTGCCGCGCTCGGGTTCGCAGAGATCGATAGAAACGACAGAGAGAGTAATAGTCGTCGGCGCCTCTACCGGCGGAACGGAGGCACTGCGGGTATTCCTCGAGATGATGCCGATGAACAGTCCCCCGATAGTCATTGTTCAGCACATGCCGGAGAAGTTTACCACCGCATTCGCGAGCAGGCTGAACACCCTGTGCGAGATAGAGGTCAAGGAGGCGGAGAACAACGACACTCTCCGTCGGGGGCGCGCCCTCATCGCTCCTGGGAACAGGCACACCCTCCTGAAGCGCAGCGGCGCCCGATACTACGTGGAGGTAAAGGAGGGGCCACTCGTCTCCAGACACCGTCCCTCGGTGGACGTGCTCTTCCGTTCCGCCTCGAGGTACGGAGGCAAAAACATCATCGGCATCATCATGACCGGAATGGGCGACGACGGGGCGAGCGGGATGGCCGAGATGAAGGAGACTGGGGCTTACACCATCGCGCAGGACGAGAAGTCGAGCGTGGTCTTCGGCATGCCGAACGAGGCGATCAAGCGGGGCGCAGTCGATGAGGTGATCTCCCTCGATGCGATTGCCGGCAGAGCCCTGGAAATCGCGAAGAAGTAAAACGACGCTCGTCGGGAAATGCCGTTTCTCTCTGTTCCGTACCTGTTTCGTTGCCGTTCCGGTACCTTTTTCTTGACTCAGGGTGATGCAAAGACTACAATTCCACTTTATGGCACATGAAGAGACTATCACAGCCGGGAAAAATCGCGATCGGAGCCTGCTCGTGTTCCAAACCGATTTCGGACGGGAGGAGGGGACGGTAGCTCAGATGTACGGAGTTGCGCTCAGAGTCGATAAGGAATTGAGTATCCACGAGATAAGCCACGAGATACCTCGATTCAACACCTGGGAGGCATCCTACCGCCTCTTCCAGACACTCGCGTCCTGGCCGGAGGGGACGGTATTCGTATCGGTGGTCGACCCCGGTGTGGGGTCGACGAGAAGATCGGTGGCGGCGCGCACGAAGAGCGGTCACTACATCATCACTCCCGACAACGGCTCGCTGACCCATGTGGCAGAGCGTTTCGGCATAGATGCGCTCAGAGAGATCGATGAGCAGATCGAGCGTGCGCCGGGGTCGGAGTACTCCCACACCTTTCACGGGCGGGACGTCTACGGCTACAACGGAGCCCGGCTCGCCTCGGGCGATGTACGGTTCGAAGAGATCGGAAGCGAGTTGGATACGGATTCCATTGTTCGCCACCAAATTCATGAGCCGCGCATCGAAGAACACGGAGAAGGTCGCCGGCGAGATGAGGGGCGAAGAATCAATGGTATGATCGAAATCATCGACGTGCACTTCGGCAATGTATGGACAAACATACCACTCTCCCTCTTCGAAGAGGCCGGGTTCGCCCTCGGCGATACGCTCCATGTGGTCATACGTAAAAGCGAAGAGCTTATCTTCGACGAGAAGTTGCCCTTCGCGAGATCATTCTCCGCGGTTGCCCGTTCGGCACCGCTCGCCTATGCGAATGAGCTGCTCTACATAGCACTCTCTCTGAATCAGGGAAGTTTCGCCGACACGTACGGTGTATCCTACGGTCCGGAATGGACCGTGCAATTCGATAAAGTCTCGAAGCCTTAAGGAGGTAGCTATGAAAGGTTTTTCTGCAAAAACCGTGGTGATCATCGCCATCGGTGCGGCGCTCTATGGAATCGGCGGCTTGCCCATGTTCGGCATCCCGATCTTCGCTGAGACCACGCTCAAACCGGCAATGGCGATACTGGCCATATTTGCCGCGCTCTACGGGCCGGTAGTCGGGTTTCTCGTAGGTTTTCTCGGTCACTGGATTACCGACTTGTTTGCAGGTTGGGGAGTCTGGATGACTTGGGTGCTCGGTTCAGGTATCGTCGGTGTGGTCATAGGGCTTTTCTCGACCCTCACGAAGCGGAGAATCGAAGAGGGCGAGTTTCCCGTAAAGGATGTGGTCATATTCATCCTACTCGCACTCGCCGGAAACGTGGTCGGTTACAGCATTTCCGCATTCCTCGACTACGTGCTCTACGCCGAGCCGGCGGGAAAGGTGATCGTGCAGTCCCTGCTCGTATGGAGCACCAACACCGTGCTCATCGCCATTATCGGCACCATAATTCTCAAGATATTCGCCAACAGAAAGCAGCAGAGCCGCGATCTTGCAGAGGAGCAGTAATACAACCTGCGAGGAAGGAGTGGTCGTCTTCGACGGCTACTCCTTCAGATACAAATCGCAGAAGTATCCGACATTGAAGAACATCGACCTCAGCGTGAGACGGGGCGAGAAGATCCTCATAATCGGGCCGAGCGGGAGCGGGAAGTCTACGATCGGGAGCTGTCTGAACGGACTCATACCCGACTCCTACGAGGGGGAGAGGGAGGGCTCTCTCAGAGTTGCAGGAAGCGATCCCGCAGAGGCCGGCGTCTCCGACATGGGGAAGATGGTCGGCACGGTGCTGCAGGACACAGACGGACAGTTTGTAGGCCTCAGCGTTGCCGAGGACATTGCCTTCGCGTTGGAGAATGAGTGCACACCGCAGCCGGAGATGAAGAGAATCGTCGAGAAGACGAGTAAGATGGTCGGCATGGAGGAGTTTTTGTCGCACTCCCCTCACGCTATGAGCGGAGGACAGAAACAGCGTGTGTCCCTGGCAGGGATTCTGGTGGATGAGGTCGATCTCCTTCTCTTCGACGAACCCTTGGCGAATCTCGATCCGAAAACGGGCAAACTGGCCGTCGAGCTGATAGATTCCATACACTCAGAGACCGGTAAAACGGTGGTAATCGTCGAGCACCGTCTCGAGGACGTGCTCCACCGTTCGGTGGATCGGGTTATCATGATAGACAAGGGTGAGATACTCGTAGACATGGATGCCGACTCCCTCCTCGCCTCCGATTTGCTCTACCGAAAGGGTATACGGGAGCCTCTCTACATTACCGCCCTCAAGCTCGCCGGTTGTGAAGTACGGGCACAGGATCGCATTGCCCATATCCACAGCATCGATTTGGAACCTTATAGAGAGAAGGTACGGAAATGGTTTATCTCCCGCCCAAGGCCGGGCACGGTAGAGAGGGGAGAGTCGCTTCTGCGCATAGAGGAGCTCAGCTACTCATACGACGGAATTCGGAACGCCCTCGAGAGAATCTCCATCGATCTATCCGAGGGAGAGATGGTCTCGGTCCTCGGGAAGAACGGCGCGGGGAAGTCGACTCTTTCGAGCATCGTCATGGGCATTCTCAAGCCGGATATGGGCAAAATTCAGTTCAGAGGCGAGGATATAACTAACGACAACATCAGCAGCCGCAGCAGGCGCATAGGCTACGTGATGCAGAATCCGAACCACATGATAAGCGAGTTCAACGTCTACGACGAGGTCGCCTTCGGACCGCGTAAGGCGGGCCTGAGCGAGGCCGATACCGAGGAGAGAGTGGCGAAGGTGCTTCGCCTCTGCGATCTTTACACGATGCGAAAGTGGCCGATAAACGTGCTCAGTTACGGACAGAAGAAGAGGGTTACCGTCGCCTCCATTCTGGTAATGGAGCCGCAGCTGCTCATCCTCGACGAGCCTACGGCGGGACAGGACTACTATCACTACACCGAAATAATGGAGTTCATTCGCAGACTGAACAAAGAGCTGAAGATCACCATACTCATTGTGACGCACGATCTCCACCTCGCCCTCGAGTACACCGACCGCTCGATCGTTCTTTCGGACGGCAGGCTCCTCTCGGATGACAAAGTGGAACGGATATTCTCGAACGAGGATGTAATAGAGGAGGCGAATTTGAAGCTCACCAGCCTCTACGAACTGGCTCACATGGTGGGCATAGAGGAGACGGACGAGTTCATCCGGCTCTTCATCGACGAAGAGAAGGCGAGTAGGGAATGGACGATAGAAAAATAAGCTTCGGCATAAATTATATCGAGACGAACTCGATCATTCACCGGCTCAGCGGAGTGACCAAGTTCGTGCTCTTTATTTACTGGATCACCGTCGTGCTGACCACCTTCGACATCCGCATAATCGCATTCATGGCCGCATTCGGACTCAGTCTACTCTGGGTTTCGAAGATCCCCTTCCGGATCTATCGCCCCTTTCTCCTATTCGTCATCTACATCCTGAGCATCAATGCGCTCTTCATGTTTCTCTTTGCCCCCCTACAGGGGGTACATTACATGGAGAGCAAGACCGTCCTCTTCGTCATAACCGAGCGTTACACCGTGACACAGGAGACTATCTTTTACCTCGTGGTTATTCTTCTCAAGTATTTCACGATATTTCCCATAGCCCTCCTCTTCGTCTTTACCACCCATCCGACGGAGTTCGCTTCGAGTCTCAACAAGATAGGGGTTCCCTACCAGATTTCCTACTCGGTGAGCCTGACGCTGCGTTATTTGCCCGAAATAACCAACGACTTCGTCCATATCATGCACGCACAGCAGGCCCGTGGAGTCGACATTTCCAAGAACGTGCCGCTGAAGGAGCGAGTCAAAAACGTCACGAAGGTGCTCATTCCGCTCCTGCTGTCGAGTCTCGACAAGGCGGAGGTCATCTCCAACGCCATGAACCTCCGCGGCTTCGGGAAACACACGCGGAGGACCTGGTACAACATCAGACCGCTCGAGACGTCGGATTACGCGGTCTTTGCGGGAATGCTCCTCTTCCTCATTCCCGTGATCTATGCGAGAATCAGTGTGGATGCCCTCTTCTGGTATCCATGGTAAGGCCTATGGAAGACAAATCGACGAACGCGATCTACCCCCTCACTCCGGAGCTGGAGGAGAGGATACAGAAGAATCCTCTCCTCCACATCGACACCTTCATCATCCCCTCGCCCTACGTAAAGGACAGTGAAGCGGTAAAGGACTACGAACACAGCTATGTCTGGATAGAGGAGGGAGAGATCCTCGGATACCTCCTCGTCTATGCTGATAGACAAAAACAGAGCTTCAACATTTACAAGCTCGTTACCAGTCCATTCGGCAGGGGGAGGGGAATCGGCACCCTCTTTATCGAGCACCTGGCGCACCGGGTAAACGCCGATGCGACGGTCTACCTCTACCTCTGGGAGAAGCAGACCGACACCCTCGAGTTCTTCCAGAACAAGGGCTTCGAGCTCGGTGATACGACGGTATACCGCAACCTCATCTACTATCACCTCTACGCAAAGGCGAAGGATATCGTCACCGGTGCCGCCGCGCAAGGCAGGGGACGTGTGCTACTGAACGAGGAGATCGGAAAGACACGGCACGATGCGAGAAAGACCATCCGGCTCCTCTCGCACATGGTGGACATGCTCTCTGTAGAGAACTGCGGGAAGATCATCGAGGACATCAACCGGGAGACGACGACTCTGGTCAACACCCTGAACGCATTCCGGGACAACATGAGCAGCATCCACGAGGTAAACATCAAGGATCTCATCGTGGAGAGGATCATCCCCTACATCGAGGCATCCTCGGTACCCTGCACCTTCCGCCTGAGCCTCGACACCGATTCGCCGGTGGTCCTCGGCTACTACGTCAATTTCGGCAGGGCCCTGGTGAACATGATCTCCAATTCGCTCGAGGCGATCTCGGAGGCAGGGCACAAGGGGCTGATTACCATAGAGATACAGGACAACCCGGAGAGAGAGAACGAGGTGGTGATGGTCATCGGCGACAACGGCCTCGGCATCTCCGAAGATATGCTGAAGACCGACGAGCACGGCTACCCGGCCTTCGTCGGCAACACCACCAAAGACCGTAAAGAGGGAGAGGGGCTCGGCACGATACAGATCTACTCTACCTTCGGGCCGGACAACGTAACCGTGGACAGCACGGTGGGCGAGGGGACCATCTGGACCGTACGCTTCAGAAAGCCGATTAAAGGCCAAGACAAGTGGTATGCCCGCCTCGAGCGGCGCTACAACGAGCTCAGACGCCTCTACGAGATCTACACCATCGGTCCCGAGACGAGCAGGACGGAGGTGATTGCCTTCATATGGCAGCTCCGGAAGATGGAGATCTTTCTCTTCGACCTGATACTTCAGTTCGGCAAGTACCACAACATCCGCTCTATCTTCAGAACGGTGCTCTCCTTCCTCATGCACAGGATCGGCGAGAGGAAGCTGCGAGAGGAGCTTGAGGGTTTCCGCTGCGACAACGAGCAGCTGAAAGAGTGGTTCCTCGACATGAGCACGGAAATCGCCAAGCGGCTCGATCACCTCCACGAGAGCGTGGATGTCGACGAGTACCGCGGGGCCATGTTCAAGAGCTACGGGCAGGCAATCGAGAATGTGATGATCTTTACCCTAGACCCGGGTACGGGACATTTCCTCGCCACCGACCGCAAGCTCGCCGAGCACCTCGATTTCGTCCCCTATCTCGGTAAGGACAAGGAGACCCTCATCCGCGGCGAATTCGTCGGGGACATGAACAATCACAATCAGCCGATCTTCTTCGGCGTCTGGAGCATCGTATCAGACGAAGATCTGATGAAGAAACTGCGACTCATGCGCAAGGGTGCCCGCACTCTGATGGATGTCGGCATCCACGAGGACAAGAAGCTCTCCTTCTATCAGACCACCTACATCCGTCACTCGGCGGACATAGACAGCGACCAGACGACCACATTCGGCGATTTCGCCGAGTGCAGCGACGATCAGCTTCGCTCCTTCATCAGAGAGGCGGACGACGAGATGCTCGACTACATGGTCTACCAGGACTAGTCCGCACGGCACGCTCCCTATCCAATATCCCCGCATTCGTGGTAGAGTGCGGTATGAAATTTAGCGATTTTGAATTCTCCAAAGAGATAATGACCGGTATAGAGTCGGCCGGTTTCGAAGAGTGCACTTCCGTGCAACAGGAGGTCTTTACCTATGCGATGCAGGGGGGAAGGGACGTGACCGTGCAGTCTAAGACCGGCACGGGCAAGACCGCCGCCTTTCTCCTGAGCATCTTCAACGACTTTGCAAGAGACGGAGCACGGAGTCATAAGGCCCTTATCATCGCACCCACTCGTGAGCTCGCCGTACAGATTGATGAGGAGGCGCAGCTTCTGTGCGGCGACCTGGATATCAACATCGCCTCCTTCTACGGCGGCGTAGGCTACAAGCATCAGGAGAGGGACATTAAAGCCGGTGTAGACATCATCATCGGCACGCCGGGAAGGCTCCTCGATTTTGCGCAGTCGAGGAAGTTGAACTTCCGCGACGTGGACCGTCTGGTCATAGACGAGGCCGACCGCCTCTTCGACATGGGCTTTCTCCCCGATCTCAAGAAGATTTTGCGCCACATGTCGGGACCGAAGGATCGCCAGACCATGCTCTTCTCGGCAACTCTCGGCATGAAGGTGCAGCAGCTCGCATGGGAGTTCCTCTACGAGCCCAAAGAGATCATCATTTCTAGGGACCAGCTCACCGTTGACGAGATTACCCAGGAGCTCTATCACGTGGCGAGCAACGAGAAGATGAACCTCCTCCTCGGTATCCTCGAGCGCGAGAAGCCTGCGAACGCGCTGATCTTTACCAACACCAAGCACGCGGCGGTAAAGACCGCAAAGCGGCTGAAGATAAACGGCTACCACGCCGAGTACATCATGGGCGACCTCCCGCAGAAGAAACGGCTCTCCATTATCGAGAAGATAAAGGAGGGGGAATTGGAGATTCTCGTGGCAACCGACGTGGCTGCCCGCGGCCTCCACATAGACGATCTGGATATGGTGATCAACTACGACATCCCGGAGGATCCCGAGAGCTACGTGCACCGGATAGGCCGTACCGCCCGTGCCGGAAAGACCGGTAAGGCCGTAACCCTCGCCTGCGAACGGCTCGTCTTCGGTCTCGAGCCGGTGGAGGAGTTCATCGACATGAAGATCCCCGTGCTACGGGCCGACGAAGAGCTGTTGCAGACCGAGGACAAGAGCAGTGGCATGCACGTCGCCGGTGCTAAGACCGGAGGCAAGAGCGGAAGAGATTCGCGATGGGAAGGCCCGCGCGATCGGCGTTCTCCAAGAAATTCGCGCCCCCGGAGGGATAAGCGGTCGGATAAGAGCGGCTCAGATGGACGCAGCACCGATGGCCGGAATTCCGGTGCCGACTCTTCCTCCCAGGGTAAGGGGCAGAAGCGGAGCAGCAGAAAAGACTTTTCGCAGGCCGCAGCGGAAAAAGCCGCCGGGAAGCCTGCTGAAAAATCCTCACAGACCGCTAAATCCGCGGAGAAGAAGCCGTCAAACGCGGAGAAGAAGCCGACCAAGCAGACCGACAGAGAATCTCGTCTCGAGTACTACCGCAGAAAGTACGGCGAGGACTTCAGTTTTGCAGACTCTACAGATTCCAGTGCCGGCAATAAGAAGTCCGGAGGAAAGAGCTCCGGAGGATCGGACTCGTAGCGGACGATAGTATGGCTATGAGTGCCGCAGCGGCCCCCTTCCTACCCATGAGCCGAAATGAGATGAAAGATCTCGGATGGGAGGAGTGTGATTTCGTCATAGTTTCGGGAGATGTCTATATCGACCATCCCTCATTCGGCGCTGCGGTCATCGGGCGTGTGTTAGAGGCCTCCGGCTACCGGGTCGGCATCATTGCTCAACCCGATTGGCGGTCTCCCGATGCTCTGCAGACCCTCGGGAGGCCGAGTCTCGCCTTTCTCATTACTGCGGGCAATATGGATTCCATGGTCAACCACTACACCGCGGCGGGGAAGTTGCGCCACGACGATGCCTACAGCCCCGGAGGCCGTCACGGAATGAGGCCGGATAGGGCCGCCCTGGTCTACGGCCAACTCGCCAGACGCGCATATAAGGGCGTGCCGGTGATCCTCGGCGGGATCGAAGCCTCGCTCAGAGGCCTTGCCCACTACGACTACTGGAGCAATAAGCTGCGGAAATCGCTGCTGCCGGACGCGAAGGCGGACCTCATAGTCTACGGTATGGCCGAGCGGACGATAGTGAAGATAGCAGATCTGCTCGCTGCAGAGGAGCCGCTTTCACGGCTACGCGGGCTGCGGGGGATAGTCTACCGTGTTTCTCGAAAGGAGTGGGCCGAGCAGAAAATCGACGAGCAGAGGTCCGAAGAACAGGGGCCCGAAGAACAGGGGCACGAAGCGCAGGGGCGGAGCGAGCATGAGTTCCCCCTCCTCTTCCTTCCCTCCTTCGAGGAGCTCGGGAGCTCAAAAGAGAGCTTCGCCCGCGGATTCGCGCTGCAGTCGGAGAATGCAGACCCGCACTACGGGAAGGCCCTCGTAGAGGAGTACGAGGGGCAGTACGTGGTAAAGAATCCTCCGGATTTCCCTCTCGGTGGGGATGAGCTCGATGCGGTATACGAGCTTCCCTACGCCCGAGCTCCCCATCCCTCATATTCTGAGCGAATTCCCGCCTTCGACGAGGTGCGCTTCAGCCTCGTCTCGAGCAGGGGCTGCTTCGGAGGCTGCAGCTTCTGCGCGCTTACCTTTCACCAGGGGCGCATCGTTCAGGGGCGCTCACACGAGTCGCTGCTTAGGGAGGCGCGGGAGCTGATGCGCGACAACGAGTTCAAGGGCTACATTCACGATGTCGGCGGGCCGACCGCGAATTTTCGTCTGCCCGCCTGTGAAAAACAGGAGAAGAGCGGAGCCTGTCCGCAGCGCCAGTGCCTCTATCCCGAACCATGTCCGAGTCTGAAGCCGGACCACAGCGATTATCTCGAGCTCCTCCGGAAGCTGCGCAGTATGCCCGGAGTGAAAAAGGTATTCGTGCGCTCCGGCGTGCGTTTCGATTACCTGCTCGCGGACAGCCGCAGCGGAGATGAGTTTCTCGAGGAGCTGTGCCGGCACCACATAAGCGGTCAGCTGAAAGTTGCCCCGGAACACGTCTCCGACCGGGTTCTCGCACACATGGGAAAGCCCAAGGTCGAGGTCTACAAAAGATTTGTAGAAAAGTACGAGGAGACGAACAGGCGAATAGGAAAGAAGCAGTACATTGTTCCCTACTTTATTAGCTCTCATCCGGGCAGTACGCTGGAAGATGCAGTGGAGCTGGCCGAATTCTGCCGCGACAGCGGCTTTACTCCTCAGCAAACGCAGGAGTTCTATCCGACTCCGGGAACCGTGGCTACCTGTATGTACTACACGGGAATAGATCCCCGCAGCATGAAGCAGGTCCACGTCCCATGGCGGGGAAGAGACCGCAAGCTGCAGAG
>CAYFVU010000018.1:11647-23351 GCA_964346645.1 uncultured Spirochaetaceae bacterium
GCAGCATGAAGCAGGTCCACGTCCCATGGCGGGGAAGAGACCGCAAGCTGCAGAGGGCGCTGCTCCACTACCGGAAGAGGGAAAACCGTCAGCTCGTCCGGGAAGCCCTCGAAAAGGTCGGCAGGAGCGATCTGATAGGAAAAGGAGCACGTGCGCTGGTCCCGCCGGACGGTAACACGGCCGAAACTAAGCGGCGATCTGCACGACGTAGCCGGTAAAACGACGGATGTTGATGACCGAGTTGTCTTCGAAGACGAGGTACTGCCCGCGGATACCGGAGAGCCTTCCGATGATGACCGGCTGTTTGTCGAGGTTGATGCTCTTCACCTTCTTCGGCGGGTCGGGGAGCGGATACTCGAAGTCCTGCGGCGTGTAGTCATCGACGATGTAATGCGCATACTCCGCAGGAAGCGCTGACCGGAGTCTCTCGCGCTCCGCTTCGAGATCGACTCCCTCCACCCTCTCGTCCTTCAGCATCTTCTGCCAGTTCGTTCTGTCGGTGAAGAGCTCCTTGCCGCGGACCTCGATCTCTCCCGCTGCCCTGCGATGAGGAGTCTTTGCAACGATCAGGGCGCGATAGGCGCCCTGATCTATCCAGCGGGTGGGAATCTCTGTCCAGCGGGTTACGCCTATCTTGACGGCGCTGGTGAGGGCGAGGTACACCGCGTGAGGTTTATTGTGATGCTCATCCTCCCACTGCGGATCGCGACCATCGCCGAGGTGGCCGCGGCAGAGCTCGGGCCGGATGATGCACTCCGAGTTCTCCGGTGCATCGCGGAAGCAGGGGTAACAGAAGCCCTGGCCGTAGGCCTTCGCGATTCTTCGGTCGCAGAGGATGCAGTGTATCTCCCCGTCGTACGAGAGGGTGATCTCCCTTCCTATGAGCTCGTTGAGGGTGACGATCTGCGTCCCGAGCCGAAGGAAGTACCGCACCGGCCGTGCAGCCTCGACGCTCATCTTCTCCAGTATCCCCGTGGCTTTCATCTATTCTCCATTGTGTCGGATTCTACGGGAAAGGTCCATCGGCGGGGGCTGCTCAGATGAACTTGACTTTGTGGATACCGCTGAGCTCCCGGTGGCGCTGCTCGTAGTCGATTCCGTACCCGACGATGAACTCGTCGGGTATGGTGATCCCGGTATAGCCGATCTCTATGTCCTTCTCCCGCCGCTCGTGTTTGTCGAGGAGCGTGCAGACCTCGAGCCGTTTCGGATCGCGGGTGTGGAGCAACTCAAGTGTTTCGTAGAGAGTCAGTCCGGTGTCGACGATGTCTTCGACTATGATCACGTTGCGTTCGAAGATCGGTTCGTTCAGCTCTTTGAGGATCTTGATCTCGCCGGAGCTCTCGGTGCCGATGTAGCTCGATACGGCCATGAAGTCGACGGTAACGGGGATCTCGAGGCTGCGGATCAGATCCGCAACGAATACGAATGAGCCCTTGAGCAGACCCACGAGGTGAACGGCTTCATAGTTTGCCTCGATCTCTTGTGCGAGTCTCTCCACGGTCTCCACTACTCGGGACTCGGGGATCATCTCTTCCAACTCGTAGCTTTCGCCCTTGTCGTTCTTGTACTGCATACACTCAGAGTATAGGAGATTTGCAGCCTCACAACAATCCAGCAATTCGCTTTTTAGAAGTAATTCCAAAAAGTGAATGTTCACAAATGGCGAGCAGAAAAGATCTATGTCATGAATCTATTTCATTGATTTTTGCCTCGTACTGGACTAAAATAAACTGAAATGGAACCATATAACGGGGATCAGAAGGTTACCTCTCAAATGATTCGGGGACTCTACTGCAGCCCCTCTTCGGACGATCCGCTCGCAGAGTGTTTTTCCAGCCTCGATTCAGTAAACGAGAATCTATTTTCCACCTTCATGCGGCTCCTCTCCGACATAGAAATGGACGAGGAAGAGGCGAGGTACCACTACGAGAAGATCCTCGAGCACGCGAAGGAGCTCGAGAGAATCCTCGAACGTCACGTGGGTTTTCGCGTCGCCATGCTCGACTACCTGCTCAATATCAATCCGAAAATGCACTGCCCCAAGTTCATGGAATTGAGCCGTTACGACTCCATCTTAAAGCTCTCCATGCTCGACGGCCTCACGGGCCTCTACAACAGACGCCACTTCGACGGCCAGCTCAACCGGGAAATTCACCGTTCGCATCGTTACGGCCATACCTTTTCCCTACTCTTGATCGACATCGACGATTTCAAGAAGGTCAACGACACCTACGGCCATCCGGTCGGAGACGAGATCCTGAGAGATCTCTCCTACATCATCAAGAACCACCTCAGAACGGAGGACATTGCCGCGCGCTATGGGGGAGAGGAGTTCATCATTCTCCTGCCGCACACCGACATCCACGGGGCTCGCATTTTTTCGGAGAGACTCCTCGAACACACCCTCGCGCACGAGTTCTCTTACGAGCTTTCGGTCTCCTTCTCCGGAGGAATCTCCAACTACCCCTACCACGCCGAGGATCCGCAGAAACTGGTCGAGAGTGCAGACAAGGCGCTCTATCTATCGAAGCTACGCGGGAAGCGCTGCATCAACATCCACGAAGGCGAGCGGAGGGACACCATTCGCTACAAGGTGGGGGCCGGATTCGCCTTTACCACCGACGAGGTGACCTACCACACCGGGAGGATGAACGACATCTCCATCACCGGACTCGCGGGAAAGACCGAGGCAGGACTGCAGCCGGGGCAGTTCATCACCCTCAAGCTCGAAGACAAGGAGAGGAAGATCCTCTACGACATCCAGGCACAGGTGGTCTGGATAAACGCGAAGCAGCGTGCGCAGAGTGAGACGGCTTTCGGCGTTCGCTACGCCGACACCAGGCCCACCGTGGTCAACAACCTGATCCGCCAGTACATCGCCTATCCCACCGTCGAGGAACCCTCGGACCCTCAGCTCGATCTCCTGTAGCGGCCGTGATCGATCGGCCTTCGAACGCAGGCGGCCTCTCGGTACCCCTCAGAAGGCTACCTCCGCATCCCCTGCTCGAGAGCGATCTTGCCCGTACGGATAGATTCGAGGATGGTAAACTGGCTCATGAGATTGATCGCACTGTCTACGGAGGCGGTGTCGCCGGTGATTTCGAGCACCCAAACTGCTCCGCTCGAGTTGACGATCCGTGCCTGAAGGGCGGTAATGAGCTGCAGGAGGAGGGCTCTGTCCTGATCATGCAGCTCTACCTTCACCAGTGCATGCTCCCGCTCGAGGATCTTATCCATGTCGAGGTCCCAGACCTTTATTACGTGTACCAGCTTCTGCAGCTGCTTGCGGACCTGCTCGAGAATCTCCTCGTTTCCCTCGACCACGATCGTGAAACGGCTCTTGCCCGGTAATTCCGTATGGCCGACCGTGAGGCTCTCTATGTTGAATCCCCTCCTCGAGAAGAGACCGGAAATCCTGGTCATGACACCGGGGGTGTCGTCGCAGAGAATGGAAATGGTATGTTTCATCAGGCTTCTCCCTCCACTATTTCGAGTAAATTCGCCCCCGTGACCATGGGGTAGA
Source organism: uncultured Spirochaetaceae bacterium (assembly GCA_964346645.1). Classification (GTDB taxonomy): domain Bacteria; phylum Spirochaetota; class Spirochaetia; order DSM-16054; family Sediminispirochaetaceae; genus CAYFVU01. The sequence goes on from CAYFVU010000018.1 coordinate 15,174, forward strand.
CGTTCGATTCCTCCTCTATCCTGCAGTCGATCACCTTCGGTCCGGAGATGCCGCCCGATTCGCTCAGGGCCGTCTCGAGTTCTTCATCGTTCCGCACGCGGAATCCGGCACAGCCGAATGTCTCCGCGAGACGATCGAAGCGGATCTCCTTCGGGAACCTGCTCACGTCGAAGCGTGCTCCGTAGAAGGCATCCTGCAGTTGCTGTATCATGCCGAGGCGGCTGTCGTTTACCACGAGTACGGTGACCCTCACCCCCGTCTCCGAGGCGGTGACGAGCTCTTGGTTGTTCATGAGGAAGGAGCCGTCGCCGGAGACGAGAAGTACCTCGGCCTCGGGATTGCCGATGGACGCGCCGATGGCGGCGGGCAGACCGAAGCCCATGGTGCCGAGTCCGCCGGAGGAGATGAAGGTTCTGCCGGCGGAAACGGGGAAGTAGCGGGCGGCATAGATCTGGTGACGACCGACATCAGTTACGAGTATGGGATCCCTATAGTACGAGGCGGCGAGCTGCAGTATCCGCGGCGTCGTCAGCGGCGCCTCGGAGTCCCCATGCCTGAGGCTGTCTTCCGCACCTTCCTTTTTCGCAGCGGCAAGTCCGTTCAGCTGCGCCGTAGCCGCCTCCCTGCGCTCGGCCGTCCAGGAGAGGCGGCGGGATGAGTATTCGGTATCGTGGAGTTGGGAGGTGAGCCGTGGAAGCACGTCGGCGATGTCCCCGACAATCGGGAGATAGGCGGGTACGTTCTTGCCTATCTCGGCGGGATCCACGTCGATGTGGATGATCTGGGCAAGCTTCGCGAAACCGGCGAGAGGGCCGGTAGATCTGTCGCCGAAACGGGTTCCCACCGCGATGATGACGTCGGCCTCGGAGACGGAGCCGTTCGCCGGTCTTCCCCCGTGGTAGCCGAATAGACCGAGGTTGAGGGGGTTGCGGTTGTCGAAGGCCGACTTCCCCATCAGGGTGTGCACGACGGGAATTTGCACGGTCTCGACGAATTCGGCGAAGGAGGCGAAGGCGCCGGAGAGAAAGACTCCGCCTCCGGCGATTACCACCGGCCTTTCTGCTTCGCGGATCATCGCCGCGGCCCTCTTGATCTGCCCGGGATGGCCCTTCACCGTTGGATTGTAGCCCTCGAGTACCTGACGGCGTTCCTGCTCTGAGGCGTACTCCTCCTGCATCACATCCTTCGGTATGTCGACCACCACCGGCCCCCTGCGACCGCTCTCGGCGAGATAGAAGGCCTCCTCGATGGACGGGGCGACTCCGGCCGCCGTTTGCACGAGGTAGTTGTGCTTGGTTATCGGGATGGTGATGCCGGTAATGTCCACCTCTTGGAATGCGTCGTTGCCTATCATGCTGCGGGGGACCTGTCCCGTTATCGCCACGACCGGGGATGAGTCCATGTAGGCCGTGGCGATGCCGGTGACCAGATTCGTGGCCCCCGGTCCGCTGGTAGCCAGACAGACTCCGGTCCTGCCGGTGGCCCGCGCATAGCCGTCGGCCATGTGTGCTGCCCCCTGTTCGTGCCGGGCCTGTATGTGACGAATCCTCGATCTGCCGAGGGCCTCGTATGCCGGCAGATTGGCCCCTCCCGGGTAACCGAAGATGACCTCCGTGCCCGCATGCTCGAGCGCGCGTACGAGCGCCTTTGCGCCTGTTGATTTTCCCTTCTTCATGTTTACCTCCAAGTAGCTGCGCCCTGCCGGACGCACATAAAAACGCACATAAAAACCGCAAACACACATCAAAACCGCAAAAAAAGGCCTGCCGCCGAGTCGGCGACAGGCCCTGATCTGCTCAGATATACGGCCTAACCGCTTTCTCGACGAATCGAGGAAGTGGGGAGTAGTACGAGTACGAGGAGTACGAGCACGACGTTTGCGTGAGAGAGGCGAGGAGAAAATCGTATGTGCAGATCTCTGGTATTCATACCGGCCGTTCCTTTAGAAAGAAATGATATGCAAATGGTCGAGACGAGTCAATAGCGATTCGCTCCAATAGAAAAAAAACCGTGTAAACTTGCGAAACGTTTAACAGTTTAGTAGTTTTATTTACAGAAGAGGGTCAACAGCAAACGCATGAAATCTTCCGCATTTGAGGACATAGAAAAGCTTTCGCCGGGAGACCACCTCTGCTGCATTTATGAGAGAGAGGAAGAGCACCGGCAGGTCGTTACGCTCTTCGTCCGGCTCGGGCTCGAGCGGAATCAGCGGGTAATATACATCGTAGATCTGCACACCGCCGAGACGGTAATGGACTACCTGCGTGCCGATGGCGTTGACATCGACGCCTATCGGGAGAGCGGTCAGTTCGTTATTCTCACCAGGCACGAGACCTACACGCGTGAGGACGAGTTCGACCCGGATGCAATGATCGGGCTCCTGAAGTCCGAAACCGAGAAGTCGCTCGGCAAGGGCTATGCGGCGCTACGTGTAACCGGCGAGATGACTTGGGCGCTCACAGGGCTTCCGGGCACCGAGCGGCTCATCGAATACGAGAACAAGCTCAACCGCTTCATGCCCGAGCACGCGTGTATGACGATCTGCCAGTACGACAAGCGGGAGTTCTCGCCGGCCGTTCTCCTGGATGTCCTGAGAACACACCCGCACGCGATCATCGGTACCGAGATGTACGAGAACTTCTACTATCTGTCTCCGGAGGCGCTCCTAGGCGAGAAGCCGAAGGAGTCGGAGTTGGAGCTCTGGATAGACAACCTGCGCGAGTACTCGATTGCCGAACAGTCGCTGCTGGAGAGCCAGGAGCGCTACAAGAACCTCTACAACAGCATTCGAGATGCGATACTCGTGGCCGACACCGACAGAAGGATAACCCATTGCAACCAGGCCTTTACCGACCTATTCGGCTATTCGCTCGAGGAGGTAGAGGGAGAGAAGACCTCCTCCGTATACGCCGAGAAAGAAGAGTTCGAGAATCTCGGGCGGAGGCTCGAGAAGTTCGACCACGACGAGATTCTTTTTACCATCCACTACCGTAAGAAGAACGGCGAGGTCTTTCCCGGGGAGACGAAGGTCTTCACTCTGAAGGACGACAAAGACGAAGTGGTCGGCTACATAGGGCTGATTCGCGATATAACCGAGAAGATGCGGGTGGAGCGGGATCTGCAGCGAGAGCAGCGCTACGTGAACGCCGTGCTGGAGTCATCCGGCGCGCTCATTGTCATCATAGACGGGGAGGGTAATATTTTGAGAATGAACAGCAGCTGCGAGAAGATAACCGGTTACAGCGAAGAGGAGCTGAGAAACATCTCTCTGTGGAGCTTGATTCCTCAGGAAGAACGGGAAGGGGTGAGTGAGGTCTTCGAGGAGCTGATGAGGGGCAGCTATCCGAACACCTTCGAGAACCACTGGATAACCAAGAGCGGTGAAAAGCGGTTTATCGCCTGGACGAACACGGTCGTGGAACGAAAAGACGGCGGGGTCGAGTCGATAATTTCGACCGGCATAGACATAACCGAGCGCAAGCGGGAGATGGAGAGCCGGGTGGAGAAACTGCAGGAGGAGATCGCCCGTATGGAGAGTTTCTCCTCTCCCGGAACTACATCCGTTACCGGACGGATGTACGCGCAGCGGGATTTTTTGGAGAGGAGTCCGGAAGATTTCCAGGAGATGCGGCAGGAGTACCAGGATATTCTATCGGACAGGCTCGAGGAGCGCATCTACAAGACCGACAACCGCATATCTGCTCGACTGAACGGCCTGGCCGAGAGATTCGGCATGGCAACTGCCGGACCGAAGGATGTGGTCGAAATCCACGTGCAGGCACTCAAGAATCTCAACCAGGGCGTTCCCTACAAGAGGGCCCAGGCGCTGACCGAGGAGGGACGTCTCTTGGCTATCGAGCTGATGGGCTATCTCGTGTCGTTCTATCGGAACCAGATTTCATCCGAAAGCGGGCGGAAGTCATGAAGCGGAACGTGTTGAAGCTGTTTATCACGGGGAGAACGAACAGGTCGCAGGAGGCGGTGCGTAACCTCAGGGCGATCTACGACGAGCACTTCTCGGCGAACTACGATCTGGCGGTTGTAGATGTGCTGGAGAATCCCGAGCAGGCCGAGGAAGAGCGGATTCTCGCGACACCGACCCTCATCCGGTACAGCCCGGAGGGGAGCAGGCGAATCATCGGCGATCTCTCGAACACCGAAGAGGTCATGAAGCTGTTGCACATAGAGGGAAAGAAATAAACATCTCGGAGGATGTGATGAGCGATGCACATGGAGGTTCTATAATAAGTAAGCTGGAGGTGGGAATCGAGGGGCTGGAGATCATTACCTACGGGGGCATACCAAAACACCGCACCACCCTCGTGACCGGCACGTCCGGGAGCGCGAAGACGATTTTCGCCATCCAGTTTCTGGCAGAGGGAATACGAAGGGGCGAGAACGGTGTCTTCGTGACCTTCGAGGAGAGGCCGGAAGACATCCGCAAGAACATCAACTCTCTCGGTTGGGACATAGCGAAGTGGGAAGAGGAGGGTAAGTGGGCCTTCGTGGATGCCTCCCCAATGGTCGATCAAGAGACGGTCATATCCGGCGATTTCGACCTGGGCGCGCTGCTTTCGCGGGTAGAGCATGCCGTACGCAAGGTGAATGCCGAGCGCGTGAGCGTCGACGCGCTGGGCGCTATCTTCACCTCCCTCGGTAACTCTAACATTGTGCGGGGCGAGCTGCTACGGGCGGTTTTTACCCTCAAGTCGTTCGAGGTAACCACCATAATTACCGCCGAGCGCGACTCCGAGTACGGACGCATAGCCCGCTTCGGTGTGGAGGAGTTTGTAACCGACAACGTCATCATACTGCGAAATGTGCTCGAGGACGAGAAACGCCGGAGGACCATAGAGGTGCTCAAATTCCGCGGCACCAACCATCAAAAGGGAGAGTTCCCCTTTTCGATCGTTCCGGGGCGCGGTATCGTGGTCATACCCCTCTCGGCACTCGAGCTGAAGCAGAACTCTTCCAACGTGCGCATCACCTCTGGAAACGATGAAATCGACAATATGTGCGGCGGAGGCTTCTACCGCGACAGCATCATTCTCGTCTCCGGCGCAACAGGTACCGGAAAAACCCTTACCACCACCGAATTCATGGCCGGCGGTGCGAAGAACGGCGAGAAGTGCCTCCTCTTCGCTTTCGAGGAGAGCCGCGAGCAGCTCGTGCGCAACGCCACCGGCTGGGGCGTCGACTACGACAAATGGGAGAAGGAGGGGCTGCTCAAGGTCGTCTGCAAGTATCCCGAGGTGGCGAGCCTCGAGGATCATCTGATCCAAATAAAGGATGCGATAGAGGAGTTTCAGCCGGAGCGGGTAGCGATAGACAGCCTGAGCGCGATCGAGCGCATCTCTACCGCAAAGGGTTTTCGCGAGTTTATCATAAGCGTCACCTCTTTTATCAAACACAAGGAGGTTGCCGGACTGTTCACCTCGAGCACGCCGACGCTCACGGGAGGCACTTCGGTGACCGAAACCCACATCTCCACGCTCACCGACTCGATCATCCTCCTGCGCTACGTGGAGATGTTCGGTGAAATGCGGCGCGGCATAACCGTACTGAAGATGCGCGGTTCCATGCACGACAAACAGATTCGCGAGTTCCAGATAGATAAAACGGGTATGCACGTCGGAAAACCCTTCAGCAACGTGGTGGGAATACTCTCCGGCAATCCACAGCATGCCTCGATGGGCGAAGAAGACAGGCTCAAAGACATGTTCCAAAATGGCTGAAAAACCGCTTCATTACAACGACGAAGACAATCCCTTCATGGCTCTCCTGAGGAAGAGCAGGGACGGTATCGTGATCGTCGACGAGGCCGGCGCAATTCTCTTCGTGAACCCGGCCGCAGCAGAGATATTCGGCAGGCCCGAAGAAGAACTCATAGACAACGATCTCGGATTCCCCCTTATAGAGGGGGAGAAAACCGAGGTGGAGATCCTCAACAGGTCGAGTGGAACCAGGTATGTGGAGATGATGACGACCGAAACGCGTTGGTATGATCAGCACGTCAGCATGGCCATCTTTCATGACATTTCCCGCCGTGTGGAAGCGGAGGAGAAGCAGCAGGTCTCGGAGCAGAAGTTTACACGCATATTCCAGATCAGCCCCGATCCCATCCTTCTGACCTCATTCGAATACGGAACGGTGCTCGATGTCAACGAGGCGTTTCTCTCCTTCGTCGGCAAGAGCCGCGAGGAGTGTATCGGCAGGACCACGCCGGAACTCGAGTTCTGGAACACGAAACAGGAACGGAAAGCGTTCGTGCGCGAGATAGAAGAGAACGGAGAGGTGACGGGTCGTGAGATCCGCATCACTGTTTCCGGGAAATATTGCTATTTGCTCACCTCCTCCGCACTCTTGGAGATAGCGGGTGAACGGAGCCTCCTGACTATCATGCACGACATTACCGAGATTCGTGAGCACCAAAAGGAGCTGCAAGAAGCAAAGGTGGAGGCCGAACAGGCAAACCGAGCAAAATCGGTCTTCCTTGCGAATATGAGCCACGAGATACGCACCCCGATGAATGCCATCATAGGCTCGTCCACCCTGCTGCTTGACTCGCCGCTACAGCATGATCAGCAGGAGTACGTGCGGACGGTAATAAACAGCGGTAATCACCTCCTGACTCTCATAAACGACATCCTCGACTTTTCGAAGATAGAGGCGGGAAAACTCGATATAAACGAGGACGGCTTTCACCTCGACTTGCTCTCGAGCGAGGTCATAGACCTCGTGCTGCAGCAGTCGTCGCAGAAGGATCTCGAGATCGTCTACCACATGGATCCTGAGATTCCGAGATACCTCATCGGCGATTCCGGACGGATCCGTCAGATTCTAGTGAATCTCGTCGGAAACGCCGTGAAGTTTACACCTGAGGGAGAGGTCCGGGTGCACGGCTATATTTCGGAGCGGATCCCGGCCGCAGATCCCGAACGTCTCAGACTGAGGTTCGACATCGAAGATACCGGCATCGGCATACCGAAAGAGAAGCTGAACGAGCTCTTCTCTCCCTTCACACAGGCAGACCCCGCCGCGAACAGACGCTACGGCGGTACCGGCTTGGGACTCTCCATCGTAAAGAGGCTCACCGAGATGATGAACGGAGAGATAGAGATGGAGAGCAGCGAAGGGGTAGGAACCAGGTTCAGCGTGACCATAGAGCTCAAGAGCTCTCCTCGTGCGCGGGACTCGGGACGAATAAAACTGCGCCGGAGTTCGGGCAGCGCGCCCCGTGCTCTGATCGCCGCTGCACGCGCCGCCACGCGGGAGATGTTAAAGAGCGTGCTCTCTCATGCCGGGCTGGAGTGTCTCGAGACCGATGAGCTTGAAGATCTGCGGGTCGCCTTTCGCGGCAGCAGGTCGAGCGGCATGCCGGCAGGAGGAGCCTCTCTTGCCGACGGCCGAGTCGAGGAGACATACGACTTCATCTTCGTCGACGAGAGGCTCGAAGGACTCGATCTCGAAGAGCTGTCGGCTCTATCGGATTCCGAGAGAGAGGGGGAGGTGCCGAAAATCATCCTTTTATTGAACACGGCATCTTCGACGCGCTTACCCGAATACCGCGATTTCGGCTTCGATGCGCTCATCACGAAACCGGTAAAGGAGAGCAGCCTCTTCTCTGTTCTACGTGGATTCGAAAGGTTCGAGACAGAGGGCGGGGCCGCCGCGGAGCGTGGGGAGTCAAACGGCCGAGACAGTGCGGCTGTGAGTGTCGGGCCGGAGCGAACCACTGCACAGCACGACGGGCAGTCGCGTCCTTACATTCACGAAGAGCGGAACCGCCGGTACACGCTCCTGATAGCCGAGGACAACTCGGTAAACAGACTCCTCGCAGAGAAGAGCATGGACAAGCTCGGCTACCGGTATCACTCGGTAGAAAATGGTGAGGAGGCCGTACAGGCCTTGAAGGAGGGGGACTACGACCTGGTGCTGATGGACGTGCAGATGCCGATCCTCGACGGATTCGAGGCGACGCGCAGAATACGGGACGAAGGCGCCGGAGCCCGTAATGCAGAGATCCCTATAGTTGCCATGACCGCGCATGCGTTGAAGGGCGACCGGGAACGCTGCTTAGAGGCCGGCATGAACGACTATCTCTCCAAACCCCTGGAGCCGGAGACGGTGAGCTCCGTACTTCGCCGATGGCTCCCCGAGGAGAGGCAAGAGGAGGCT
>CAYFVU010000018.1:23451-40113 GCA_964346645.1 uncultured Spirochaetaceae bacterium
AGGCTGCGGAAGCTGCAAGAGTATCCTCAGACAAGAAGAGCGGCGAGTGGGACAAGGAGCTCTTCGATGCGAATCGTCTCAGCGCCTACACCCACGGTGACGAAGAGCACATGCAGGAGCTCGTCGTCACCTTCCTGCGCGATATTCCCTCACACATCGAGGAGATTCGCAGATGCGCAGAGAGTAGAGAGTGGGAGGAGGTGCGGAGCATTGCACACGCGGTCAAGGGCGCCTCTTCGACGCTGCATGCGGATCGGCTGAGTGCTGAGGCTGAAAGAATTGAACAGGCTGCGGCGGCGCTCGTGTCGGGCGGCAGTGAGACCGATTCCCGGACGAGCCGAACTACCGAAGAGCCGGGTTTGCATGACTCGCTCATAGATAGCCTCGAGAAGACACTCGCCCGCACCACCGCGGAGATGAAGAAACTGATCGAGTAAGCGAGCCCTCACGAGCTGCCGGAAGGACACTCGGACATGTACAGGGGCCTAGAGCGCAACGACCCCCTTCGGACGTATCTTGAGCTCCCGCAGGGTGCCCTCGCCGAATACCTGTTCGATCCGCTCGCGGTATCCGGCGAGTTCCTCCTTTGGCACGTAGATCTGTGCGGTTCCGGCGAAGCCTCCGCCGTGTACGCGTGCCGCCCCCCGGCCGGCGAGGATCTCCTCGCTGAGTGCGAGGGAGAGGGCGAGGCCCTGCTCGGCGCCGGCAGTGGGAATGCAGTTTTGCAGGAGACGCCATGAAGAGGAGGCGGAGGCACGCACCAATTCGAGGTACCTCTCTGCATCCGCGGCTTGGAGGGCTCTCACCATCTCTCCGGCACGTTCGTGTTCTCCGTAGAAGTGGAGAGCACGCAGGAGCGCTCGGTCGCCGCAGCGATCTCGCAGCTCCTTCGCCTGTGCGTAGACCTTCTCGGCTTCGATCTCCCTCAAAGTCTCGGCACCGAAGAAATGTGCGATGCAGCCCATTTCCATCGGGATGGATGCGTAGTCATCGGTCAAGTCGGCATGACTCGAGCCAGTATCGAGGATGCAGAGCGAATAGCCATGGTCCGAGAAGAAGGAGTCGACCGGCGTCAGCATCGGTGAAGTGGGATTCTCGAAGTCGATGGCGATGATGCCGCCGTGGGCACAGGCGAGCTGATCCATCAGTCCGCAGGGTTTGCCGAAGTAGTTGTTTTCGGCCCACTGACCGGCGAGGGCCTTTTCGACTGCCCCCATCTTCCCTTCGTTGTAGAGGCTGTTGAATATCTCGGCGATCAATACTTCAATAGATGCAGAGGAGCTGAGTCCCGAGCCCATTGCCACGTTACTCTGCACGTAGGCGGACCAACCGCCGATCCGATAGCCCCTCTGTTTCAAATAGGCTGCAATGCCGCGTACGATACCCGCAGAGCTTCCGCGTTCGCCGTCGACCGGTTCGAGATGTTCGAGGTCTATGTCGACCTTCTCGTCGAAGCCTGAGGTGACCATCCGCACCCTCGATCCATTCTCATGCACCACGGCCGCCGCCTTGTCGAGTTGAATGGAGGCTGCGACGACCCGGCCTCGGTTGTGGTCGGTGTGGTTACCCCCGAGCTCCGTACGGCCCGGACTCGAGAAGAATCGCTCCGGCCTCCTGCCGAACTCTTCGGCGCAGGTCTCTTCGAGCTCATTATAGCGCCTTCGCTGGGCATCGAGCTCCTTCCTGGGATAGAGCTGCAGCAGCACCTCGTCACTGATCATATAGACTTACTCCTTTCCTCTTCGCGCGGATCGATATCGTCGAGGAAATGATGCTCGGAGAGCTCTCGAAGACGGGCGGCGGCGGATTCGGCGGTAATGTCTCTCTGCGGGGTGGCGAGCAGCTCGTAACCGACCATGAACTTCCTCACCGTTGCAGAGCGGAGGAGGGGCGGGAAGTAGTGCATGTGGAAATGCCATTCGGGATGCTCCTCTCCGTCGGTAGGCCGCTGGTGGAGACCCATGGAGTAGGGGAAGTGGGTCCTGAAGAGGTTGTCGAACTTAGTCCCGAGACGCTTCATCAAACTCGCGAGCTCATCCCGCTCCTCCGCGCTCAGCTCGGAGATGGAGGAGAGGTGTCTCCGCGGGAGAACCAGGACCTCGAAGGGCCAGACTGCCCAGAAGGGGACCAGGGCGGAGAAGGAGTCGTTTGAGATCACGATGCGTTCGGCCTTCTCCTCCTCCATCTTCAGATAGTCGCAGAGCATGCAGGAGCCGTGAGTCTCCCGGTACTCCCCTTGTCTTCTCGACTCCTTTGCCGGCAGCTCGGGAACCCTCTCGTTTGCCCAGATCTGTCCGTGGGGGTGGGGGTTCGAACAGCCCATCATGGCGCCGCGGTTTTCGAAAATCTGCACGTAGTCAATAAAGGGCTCTCCTCCTATTTTGCGGTACTCAATGTCCCATACATCTACCACCTTTCGTATTTCCTCCGGTCTCATCAGAGAGAGGGTCAGGTCGTGGCGCGGCGAGAAGCAGACTACCTTGCAGATACCGCGCTCGGTCTCGGCCTTGAAGAGGCCTCCCTCGTCCATCTGTTCACGAGGGACATCGGCGAGCAGAGCGGAGAAGTCGTTTACGAATACGAAGGTCTCGCGGTAGTCGGGATTCTTTACGCCGCCGGCCCTCGAATTGCCGGGGCAGAGGTAGCAGTTCGGGTCGTATGCGGTCCCGCGTTCGGCGGTCGTCTCTTCGGTCTGACCCTGCCACGGTCTCTTGGCGCGATGTGGGGAGACGAGCACCCATTCTCCCGAGAGGGGATTGTATCTTCTGTGGGGATGGTCCTGCAGTTTCATCTGCTGCTCCTTTCTCGATATCGAGGCTCAGTCATGATACGCATGCAAGCGGCTTAAAGTTTGATTTTTCGATTATTCAGTAGTAAGCGCTTACAGCCAACAGCATGATCGTAGCACGGATGTTCCCCGTACACAAGCTTCGAACCCCACATCGGGAGGAAAAATTCGGCCGAACCGCCCTGTTTAGAGGGGGAAATGAGCTTGACTCCGCCGTAGAGTAGTGAAAGAATGTAAGTAAGCGCTTACGATTGGGCTACGGGAGATCTGTGTAATATGGCTACGAGAAGCGGTACAGCGAGTACCAGAATAGAAGATGTGGCGCGGGAGGCCGGTGTCTCCACCGCAACCGTCTCACGCGTCCTCAACCATGTCCGAGTCAATCCGGATATGAAGAGAAGGGTGGAGGCGGCGGTAGAGAAGCTGAACTATCGGCCAAACTACATGGCGAAGGGGCTCATGGAGAGGAAAACCTACACAGTTGGCGTGCTCGTTCCGAGCCTGTCGAACCACTACTTCACCGATCTCGTCGAATCTCTCGAGGAGAGACTGAGGCGGGAGAATCTGATGGTCCTCTTCTGCTCGACGAAAAACGATCCTGAGAGGGAGGGGGAGCACCTGCACAACCTCTATGCGAGAAGCGTCGACGGAGTCATCGTGGTAAACGGATCGAGCGAGAATAGCCGCAACTCTCTCTTTAGCTCTTTCGCAGAAAAGATGCCTTTGGTTATCATAAACGGCGATACCGAGGGGCTCCCTGTGCACAATGTGATCGCCGACCAGAAGTACGGTACGCGCCTCGCCCTCGACTACCTCTTCGAGCTCGGACACCGGCGTATCTCCTTCGTGAGAGCCCGCCACGGTTTCTCCTACGACGTGCGCGAGGAGGAGTACAGGGAGTACTGCACGGGGAGAGGGGTAGAGATGCAAGAGCACAGCATTATCCACATTCCCTACGGCAACACGGAAGAGGCGATCACCATGACCGAAGAGGCCTTTCTCTCCGTCCTCCGCAGCAATGCCCGGCCTACTGCGGTGCTGGCGAGCAACGATCTCATGGCAATGGGACTGGTGCGTGCCGCCGAAGAGGCCGGACTCGCAGTCCCTTCGGACCTCTCTATCGTGGGACACGACGACACGCTGGTGGCGAAAATGGGGAAGGTAGGGCTGACCTCCATCAACATCAAGACCGAGGCCATGGGAAGAAGCGCCGCGGAGATGCTGGTGAAGGTGATACATGGGGAGGAAACCGAACCGCATCGAATGGTATTCTTGCCGGAGTTGGTGAAGCGTGAATCCTGTGCCGGACCTCCGGGACCCGGCCGGGCCGATAAAAGCGAGGCAAACCAGCGATGAAATCGACGGAGAGGAGAATAGGCGAATACGCGAGGCTGATGCCGGTCTTCTCTTGTGTTTTGTCTCTCCGTGTATGAGAATTAATACATGAACATTCGTGCGCTGTGGTGGGCTATTCCTCTTATGAAAAAGCGGATCCACTCCTCGACGCTGCATATTGTAGGCATCTACCTCGTTGTGGGAATTCTATGGATCTTTCTTTCGGACAAGCTCCTGTTCGAGATCGCCCCGAGCGCCGAAGTATACTCCCGTTTTCAGACGGCAAAGGGCTGGATCTTCGTCCTGGTAACGGCGATCCTCCTCTTCGGCCTCATACAAAGAGAGCTCACCCGCCGCTACGAGGTGCAGAGACGCCTCGAGACGTTGATCGAGGAGCGGGGGCAGCTGATGAGGGAGCTGAACCATAGAGTTAGAAACTCGCTGCAGGTTGTACTGAGCATATTCAACATGCAGATATTCGAGGTAGATGAGAGCGAGGCTGCATTCCGGGTGCTCACGAAGACGCGCAACAGATTGCAGACGATCACCACCTGTCTGGACAGCCTCTACAACTCCTCGAGTCTTTCGGTAATCGACCTCTCCTCCTACCTCGAGCGGGTTGCGCAGAACTCGATAAGCTCTCTAAAGAAGGAGAGTTGCGAAGTGCGTCTCGGGAGCCGCCTCGTCCCCGTCGAGGTCTCACTCGAGACGGCGGTGCCGGTGGGGCTCGTGGTAAACGAGATCGTCGAAAACAGCATGCTGCACGCCTTCGGCTCCTCACTTCCGATGGATGGCCGGGACGAGAATGCCAAGGAGGAGGAAGAGAGTCGAATAGATTTGCAGCTCGATTGGAGAGAAAGAGGTCTAATGATCACTCTTTCTGACAACGGACGCGGTGTTCCGGATGACGGGCTAAAGACGGACGGTATCGGTTACTCACTCATAGAATCTCTGTTGAAGCAGATCGGCGGCACATACGAGATAGAGACGGGCGGAGGTCGAAGCGGTACGAGAGTGAAGCTGCTGCTTCGAAGAGAGCTCTTTGACTCCGAGAACGGGAGCCATTAGCATAAAGAGTAGGTATTAGATACGGGAGAGTAGTATGAAGAGATCAATTCACTTGTTCACGTTCCTCCTTCTTGCGTTCGCGCTGGCATCGTGCGGCGGAGGGGAAGAGAAGGAAAAGGAGAGCGCAGCGGCACAAGAGCAGGCCGAGAAAACGGACATGGAGATCGTCGTTGCCTCGAAGATAGATACCGAGGGGGCCTTACTAGGCAGCATGATGGTGATGCTTCTGGAGGAGGAAGGCTACCGGGTAAGCGACCGGACTCAATTCGGCCCCACCGACGTCATGCGAAAGGCGATAAAAAACGCGGAAATCGATATCTATCCCGAGTATACGGGCAACGGCGCCTTCTTCTTTCAGGATTCTCCAAAGGATGTCTGGAAAGATCCTGCCGAGGGATACGAGACGGTGAGGCGTCTCGACCGGGAGCGAAACGGCCTGATCTGGCTCGAGCCGGCGCCCGCGAACAACACCTGGGCAATAGCGATACGGCAGGAGCTCGCGAAAGAGGAGGAGCTGGCTACTCTCGCTGATTTAGCGGGCTATCTTCGAGAGGGCGGTGAGTTCAAGCTGGCAGCCTCGGAGGAGTTCGTAACGAGAGAGGACGTACTGCCCGCCTTCGAGGAGAGCTACGGCTTCGAGTTGAGCGAGGATCAACTCCTCACCTTCTCGAGCGGCAACACCGCCCAGACCGAGCTCGCTGCGGCAAATAAGACAAACGGGGTAAATGCGGCGATGGCGTATGGAACGGACGGCCAACTCGCGGCTCTCGGCCTCGTGGTGTTAGATGACGTGAACAACGTCATGCCGGTCTATCGGCCCGCTCCCCTCGTGCGGAAAGAGGTCCTCGATGGGGCTCCGGAGATCGAGGAAATTCTCGAGCCGGTATTCGCACGGCTCGACCGAGAGACGCTGCAGAGACTCAACTCCAAAATCGCCGTAGAAGGAATCGCCGCCGAAGAGGTGGCCGAAAATTTTCTCGCTACGCTGCAAAAATAGCCGCAAGCAATGATCTTTCGTGTAAAGACCGACAAAGTGGCACTATTCGGCTCCCTTCTCGGTCTCGCCTCGCTTCTCCTCCCGTTTGCCGTGGGCAAGCCGAACCGCATCGCCGAGGGGGAGGCGATACGGGTATGGGGGCTGCAGGGCAGCCTCGCACCGTATCTGATCATTCTGCTCGTTACTTGCCTGCTGATCGGTATGCTCCTCTCCGTTTTCAAGATTTCCGCATCGGCGTATCGGAGGGAGGTGGAACCCTGCCGCACTCGTGGGCTCAGCGCAGTGTGCGGGGGCTCTATCCTCGGACTCATTGCTCCCCTCGTTTTTACCGCGACGCTGTTCCTGCTCGTCGCAACGGAGGGGAGTGTGGCGGAGTACGACTACGGTCGGGTCTCCCCTATAGCGGGTTTTTGGCTGCTGCTGCTCTCGGCGGTCTTTCTCTACGACTCCGCCTTTCGAGGAAAGGGGCGGCTTCGCCCGGCGCTGCTCTCGAAGCTGCTGCCTCCTCTGCTGATCGTCCTCCTGTTCGCCGCAGGTGCTTACGACCATCTCGCAGTAGTACAGGAGTTCACTAACCGCAGCGCGAGGTTTGCCGCGGAGCTCTCTGCGCACGCGGCTCTCTCGTTCGGGGCGGTAGGGATGGCAACGGCTTTAGGGGTGCCGCTCGGCTTGCTGGCATGGAGGAGAGCACGGGCAGAGAAGGGGGTCTTCTCTCTGGTGAACGGTTTGCAGACGATCCCGAGCCTCGCCCTCTTCGGGCTTATGATCGCACCGTTGGCTTTACTGTCCCAGCGGTATCCGATGCTCCGTGAATGGGGCATCAGGGGAATCGGCAACACGCCCGCCCTCATTGCGCTGACGCTATACTCGCTCCTGCCTATCGTGCGGAACACCTACGCCGGGTTGGCGATGATCCCCGATGCGGTGGTAGATGCGGGAAAGGGGCTGGGAATGGAGAAGGGGCACATGCTCAGATACGTGGAGCTGCCGCTCTCTATTCCGGTGGTGCTCGGCGGCATACGGGTGGCGGCGGTGCTGACGGTCGGTAACACCGCGGTGGCCGCCCTCATAGGAGCGGGCGGGCTCGGGAACTTCGTCTTCCAGGGCCTGGGACAGGCGGCGCCGGATCTCATCGTCATGGGCGTGTTGCCCATAATTCTGTTGGCCGTAGCGGTAGACAGGGGATTTGCCCTGCTCATACGCATGCTCTCGCCTTCGAATAGAGGAAATGAATAGGCATGATACGTTTCGAACACGTGAGTAAAGAGTACGGTGATTTTACCGCGGTCGACGATCTCTCCTTCTCCGTCGAAGCAGGGGAGACGGTCGTCCTCATCGGCCCCTCCGGCTGTGGAAAGACGACGAGCCTCCGGATGGTAAATAGGATGATAGAGCCGTCTCAGGGGAGCATCCTCGTAGAAGGGAGAGCTGTCAGGAGTTTCGAGCCCGAGGAGCTCAGAAGAAGAATAGGCTACGTGATCCAGAGTGTCGGTCTCTTTCCCCACATGACGGTGAGAGAAAATATCGCCATCGTGCCGAAGCTGCTCAAGTGGGATGCGAACCGGCGAAGACGCCGGGCCGACGAGCTCTTGGAGATGATTGGGCTCGATCCCTCGACGTATGCAAAGAAGCGTCCCGACGAGCTCTCGGGGGGAGAGGCGCAGCGGATAGGGGTTGCAAGGGCACTCGCCGCCGATCCGCCTCTCCTGCTCATGGACGAACCCTTCGGTGCCGTTGATCCTCTCAACAGAGAAACCCTCCAGGTAGAGTTCAATCGCCTGCAGCACAAGCTGCGCAAGACGGTGATCTTCGTAACCCACGACCTCGATGAGGCGATACGGGTGGGAGACCGCATCATTCTAATGAAGGAGGGACGTCTGGTACAGGAGGACAGCCCTGAGAAGCTGCTCGCCGAGCCGGCAAACGACTTCGTGCGTGAGTTCGTCGGCAACGACCGTGCTCTCAAGCGCCTCGCCTGCTTTCGTGTGGTCGACCACATGAGACCGAACCGAGACGGTGACGGATTGGAGCATGCCCTCCTCGAAGACAGCACGGTACGTGATGCCCTATCGCGTATTCTCGGTCTCGGTTTGACCTTTCTGCCGGTGGTGGACGAGAGGGGGGACAGGCTCGGCACGATACATCTCTCCGACATCGAGAAGCTCAATCGCTATGCCGCAGAGGAGCCGAGTTCGTGAGCGGCGGAGAGATATCGAGAGGTGGAGAGTTCGCGAGCGGAAGGGATAGAGACGTTCGCCTACAAAGCGGCATGAGGAATACTCTCATTTTTCTCCTGTGTGTGCCGCTCCTTTGGCCGGGGCCACGAAAGTGGCTGCTCGGGCTCTTCATGCACGGAGAGGAGGAGCTGATCTACGGCCGCATTTCGCTTATAGAAATGATAGGCAGCCATCTGCTCCTCGTGTCGGTATCGAGTATCTCCGCTGCGCTGATCGGAGTGCTGCTCGGAATCCTCGTTACGCGGCCTGTGGGCAGGGACTTCCTCGGCATCGTAAGGGACATGGCCTCGCTGGCGCAGACTTTTCCTCCGGTGGCGGTGCTCGCGCTCGCCGTGCCGTCTATGGGGTACGGTTTTCAGCCGACGGTGGTGGCGCTCTTCCTCTACAGTGTCTTGCCGGTGCTCAACAACACCATAGAGGGGATGGAGTCGATTCCCCGTGAGCTCACGGAGGCCTCTCGGGGAATAGGCATGACACGGCTGCAGGTGCTCTTTCTCTCAGAGCTGCCGCTCGCCGCACGGCTGATAAGCGCGGGGATCCGCACCTCGGTGGTCATTAACATCGGCACGGCAACCGTAGGAGCCGTCGCAGGAGCCGGCGGGCTCGGCGTGATCATCATCGCCGGCCTGGTGAGGAACAACACCGCCTTCGTGTTAACCGGTGCGGCTGCTGCGGCGCTTCTCGCACTGCTCGCCGATCGTCTTATGGCGCGCGTGGAGGGGCTCTTCTACGCGCCGCGAAGCCGCGACGGATGAGTACGGGCAAATGAAGAATGATAAAATACACATCTACTAACAGGAGGTGAGAATATGAGAAAGGTGAAGTGGGGCGTGCTCGGCGCCGCAAAAATCGGATTGAAGAAGGTAATTCCCGCGATGCAGCGGGCGGAGCTCTGCGACATCCGCGCCATAGCTTCGAGAGATGATGCCAGGGCGAAACAGGCGGCCGAGCAGGCGGGAATACCCGTTTACTACGGGTCGTACGAAGAGCTGCTGCGGGATAAGGAGATCGAGGCGGTCTACATTCCCCTTCCGAACCACCTGCATGTGGAGTGGACGCGTAAAGCCCTCGAGGCGGGCAAGCACGTGCTCTGCGAGAAGCCGCTGGCCCTCGAGACGGAGGAGGTGGAGGAGCTCATAAAATTGAGAAATCGCACAGGGCTCAAGGTCGGCGAGGCTTTCATGGTGGACTGCCATCCCCAGTGGATAGAGCTGCGCGATCGCATCCGCCGCGGCGAGATCGGTACGCTGAAGTCGGCACAAGGTTTCTTCAGCTACAACAATCCGGACCCCGAAAACATTCGCAACAAATACCGCAGCGGCGGCGGAGGACTCTGGGATATCGGCTGCTATCCGGTGCACACGGCGCGCTACGTCTTCGAAGAGGAGCCCAGCGATGCGCTCGCGGTCATAGAACGGGAAACGGAGGTGGGCGTAGACATTTTGACCTCGGGAATACTCTCGTTTCCCTCCGGCACACTCACCTTCGGCTCTTCGACCCGATTGGTGCCGAGCCAGTATATGACTTTCTTCGGCGACCAGGCGAGCATCACGGTGGACGTCCCCTTCAATCAGATGCCGGAGAAAACGTCGCTGCTCTACTTGGACCGCGGGGTTTCTTTTCCGTCTGAGCCCGAGCGGATCGAGCTCGCGAAAGCCGATCAATACGGACTGCAGGGCGATGCCTTTTCCCGGGCGATAATCGAGGACGGCGAGGTGCCGGTTCCCCTCGAGAATACCCTGTGGAACACCGCTGCGATTCTCGCCCTCTTTCGCTCGGCGGAGACGGGACGACGGGAGCCGGTTCGGCCCGGTTGAATGCCGGTGTGCTGCTGCCCCTGTTGAAGAGAAAGAGCTCGATTCCCTTGCGAACCGCGGGTACGATGCAGCCGCTCGATATGACGCCGGTTCCTCCAATATACAAGACCTTCATAAATTCCTCCCGATTGCATGAAATTTTTGACTAAGTCTTATTGTAACACTAAGATTAGAGTAGGGAATGAAAAATATGGAACGAGACGAAATTTTTTCCAAGTACCCGCCAACTCAAGACAATCTTCTATCTCTGCTGATAGATCTGCAGGAGCACAATCCGCACAACTATCTTGCTGAAGAAGATCTGTCCGAAGCGGCGAGGTACACGAACGTGACGAAGGCGAGAGTCTATGGGATAGCAGGCTACTACTCCATGCTCAGCATGAAGCCGCGGGGGAGACACATCATACGTGTGTGCCGCTCACCGATCTGCCGCATGTTCGGCGCCTTCGACATTGCAGAGGAGCTCGAGAAGATGCTCGGCATCTCTTTCGGGGATACGACGACGGACGGGGAGTTTACCCTCGAGTACTCGGAGTGCCTCGGACGCTGCAACCACTCGCCGACGATGATGGTGGGAAGCAAGTTCTACGGCCTGCTCGATGCGGATAAGCTGAAGTACATCGTCGACTACCACAGAGGAGGCGGCCTATGATCGGCACGGGTACGCGCGGCAAGGGCGCATCGGAGCCGCTCATCTCGATGAAGAATGCGCACCGCATAGACCCCTCGAGTATCGAGGAGTACGTGCAGACGGGAGGCTTCGAGGCGTTAGGGAAGGCGCTCGGCATGGAGCCGAAGGCGGTGTTTCAGGAGGTCATGGACTCGAACCTGCAGGGCAGGGGCGGCGCCGGCTTTCCCACGGGGCTGAAGGAGAAGCTCACCGGCGAGGCACTCTCCGAGGCCTACGGCCCCAAGTATCTCGTCTGCAATGCCGACGAGGGAGAGCCGGGGACCTTCAAGGATCGGGCGATTATGGAGAACGACCCGCACCTGATGATCGAGGGGATGTGTATCTCCGCATATGCAATAGGTGCAGAGAAGGCATACATCTACATACGCGGCGAGTACACGGAGTCTATCCGCAGGGTCGAAACCGCGGTGGAGAACTGCTACAGTGAGGGCTTTCTCGGAAAGGGAATACTCGGCTCCGACTTCTCCCTCGATGTGGAGATACGTCTGGGGGCGGGGTCCTACCTCTGCGGAGAGGAGCTGACCCTCCTCGAATCGATAGAGGGCAAGCGGGGCTATCCGCGTTACAAGCCGCCGTATCCTGCGGAGCACGGACTCTTCGGAGTGCCGACGCTCATCAACAACGTGGAGACCTTCGCGCAGGTACCCTTCGTCGTACAGAACGGGGCGGAGGCCTACAAGTCCTACGGTATCGAAGGATCCCCCGGTACGAAGATCTTCTCGGTAAGCGGGGACGTGAACCACCCCCTCTATTTCGAGTCGGAGATGGGCATTACCCTGCGGGAGGTCATCGATCGATGCGAGGGAATGCGGAACGGAACACGATTCTATGCGGCCCTTCTCGGTGGCGCGGCGGGAACCTTCGTCGACGAGAGCTTCCTCGACGTTCCGCTCGGCTACCAGAGCCTGAAGGAGCGGGGGGCGACCCTCGGTTCAGGCGCGGTAATCGTACTCTCGGAAGAGCGTAAGGTATTCGACATGCTCCCCTCCATCCTCGAATTCTTTCGGCACGAATCCTGCGGCAAGTGCATTCCCTGCCGCGTCGGTACGGAGTATCTGGTGGAGCTTATGGAGCGGTTCTCGAACGAGACGAATCCCGGAGATACGAGGCGAACCGAGATATTCGACAAGATGTACGGAGAGGCGGATTTCATGGACAAGAGCTCCCTCTGTCCGCTCGGCAAGTCGCCGATCCTCTCGATCCGCAGCATACGGCAGTTTTTTTCGGATAAAGAGTTATGAGTGAGAAAGAGATGGCAACGATTCACATAGACGGCAAAGAGCTGAGCGCGCCGGCGGGGGCAAACCTGCTGCAGACGGCGCTCGAGAACGGCATAGACATTCCGCACCTCTGCTACCACCCCAAGCTTTCATCCACCGGCGCCTGCAGACTCTGCGTGGTAAAGATAGAAGAACAGAGGGGTCTCGTTACCTCCTGCACCGTGGGAGTGGAGGACGGAATGAAGGTCTCTGCCTTCGACGAGGAGATAGACGAGGTACGGCGTCACACCCTCGAGTACCTGCTCGCCGAGCAGAACGAGGAGTACGACGGCAGCTACCGGGACGAGTTCCGCGAGTTGGTCGAGCGCTACGGACTCCAAGATCCGGCGAACAGGCACATCCCGAAGATCCGCCACGGCAACGAGGAGATTGGAGAGCTCGACGAGAGCTCGCCGGTGCTGACCTACGACGGGTCGAAGTGCATCCGCTGTTTTCGCTGTATCAAGGCCTGCGGCGAGGTGCAGGGCAAACACGTGCTCTCCTTCTCCGAGCGCGGGCTCGACTCCTTCATCGTCGCCGGCTACGGAGTATGGCACGAGTCCGAGTGCGACGGCTGCGGCGAGTGCGTGCAGCTCTGCCCCACCGGGGCCATAGTGGAGAAGCCGCACCGCAGCGAAATCCGGCTCGACCGCATAGAGAAGAGGGTAAAGACCACCTGCCCCTACTGCGGGGTCGGCTGCCAGCTCGAGGTATACGTGCAGGACGGTCGCATTGTACGCGCCGACGGGGTAGAGGGGGTGAGCCCGAACTACGGGCGGCTCTGCGTGAAGGGCCGTTTCGGCTACGATTATGTCGCCAGTCCGGACCGGCTCACCACCCCCCTCGTTAAGCGTGAAGGAAAGTTCGAGGAGGCGAGCTGGGAGGAGGCGCTCGGTCTCATCGCGGAGAAGTTCAACGGTATCCGCGAGCGGTACGGCCCCGACGCCCTCGCCGGTTACTCCTCGGCCAAGTGCACGAACGAGGACACGTATCTTTTTCAGAAATTCATACGTACGGCCTTCGGGACGAACAACATCGACTACTGCACCAGGCTCTGCCACTCCTCCACCGTCACGGCGATGATGAAGAGCCTCGGAGGAGGCGCTGGTACCAACTCGATAGAGGACTTCGGCAAGACCGGCTGCCTCTTCGTGACCGGCAACAACATGATAGAGACCCACCCCGTCACCGCCACCTTCGTAAAGCAGGGAGTGGAGAACGGCATGCAGCTGATCGTCTGCGATCCGCGCTGGACGCCGCTGGCCGACTACGCCGACATCTGGCTGCAGCAGCGCACCGGCACCGACGTGGCCCTGCTCAACGGTATAATGAAGGTCATCGTAGACGAGGAGCTCTACGACACGGAGTTCATCGAGGAGAAGGTCGACGGAGGCATGGAGGCCTTTAGAAAGCTCGCCGAGCTCGTGAGAGAGTATACCCTCGAGAGGGTGGAGCAGACCACCGGCGTGCCGGCGGATAAGCTGCAAGCCGCCGCCCGCATGTACGCGGGGGCACAGACGGCGATGATTGCCACCGGAATGGGGATGAGTCAACAGACGGCGGGGACCGACAACGTCTTATCGCTGGTCAACATGATGCTGATCACCGGACAGGTGGGCCGCGAGCAGGCGGGCATAGACCCTCCCCGCGGACAGAACAACGTGCAGGGCGTAACCGACGTCGGTTGCTCGCCGATCGTCTACCCGGGCTACATTCCGGTCGGCAACGAGGAGAACCGGCGCAAGATCGCGGATCTCTGGAACGTGCCCTTCGAGAGTCTACCGGCGGAGCCGGGCCTCTCAACCGTGGAGATCGCCCAGGCCGCCTACGACGGCAGAATAAAGGGCCTGTACATCATGGGAGAGAACCCCATGCTCACCGATCCCGATCTGACGCACACGGGCGAGGCGCTCGAGAAGCTCGATTTCCTCGTCGTGCAGGACATCTTTCACACCGAGACGACTCCCTACGCCGACGTCATACTTCCCGCGGCGAGCTTCGCCGAAAAGGAGGGGACCTTCGTAAACAGCGACCGCCGGACCGTGCGGGTGCGTAAGGCCGTCGAATCTCCCGGAGAGGCACGGGAGGACCGGCGGATCATCGTCGACATGGCGCAGCACATGGGCTACGATCTCGGCAGCTACGAGAGCGCCTCACAGATATTCGACGAGATCGCCGAGGCAGCGCCAATCTTCGCCGGCATCTCCTACGACAGAATCGAAGTGGAGGGAGTGCAGTGGCCCTGCCCGAGCAGGGAGCATCCCGGCACCTCGACGCTCTTTACCGAGGGCTTCAAGACCGACAGCGGCAAAGGCAAGCTCTTCCCCGTGGAGTACCGGGAGGAGACGGAGCAGCCGAGCGAAGAGTTCCCCTTCATCCTCAACACGGGACGGATCCTCTACCAGTACCACACCTCGACCATGTCGCGGCGCAGCGAGATGCTCAACGGCTATGCGGGAGAGTCCTACGCCCTCATCCACCCGAAGGATGCCGACCGGATAGGCGTAGAGGAGGGCGAGCCCGTGCGGGTCTACAACCGGCGCGGCGAGTTCCGCACGAAGGTACGGCGGCACGTCGGCGTTCGGCCGGGGGAGATCTTCGTCCCCTTCCACTTCCGCGAGTCGCCGGTGAACATGCTCACCCGCGCCGACGAGCTCGACCCCTACTCCAAGATCGCCGCCTTCAAGCTATCTGCCTGCGGCATCGAGCCCGCTGGTTAGTGCCTGCGGGCTCGAGAAAGAGTAGAAAAAAACTTCTCCGCCTAATAGTATGTACCTATCAAATGAGATTTCGGAGGAAGTTCGCATGGAACGGGTAAAACACGAATACAGACAATTGATCGTAGACAGCGGCATAGAGATGCTGAACAAGGGAATTACCGTGGGTACCTGGGGAAACCTGAGTGCGCGCGATCCTGAAACCGGACTCATCTATGTCAGTCCGAGCGGCATGGAGTATCCAAAGATCCGGAGCGAGCACGTAGTCGTAATGGATGATCAACTGGCAATAGTCGATGGGGAGGCCGAGCCTACCATAGAGAAGAACATGCACGCGGCGATCTACAGGGCACGGGAAGATGTGAATGCCGTAGTGCACACCCATCCGACCTACTCATCGGTCTTCGGCCTCACATCGACACCGCTGCCCGGCGTCAGTGAGGACTTCGTACAGATAATCGGCGCGGAGGTGGGAATCGCCGAACCTTACCAGCTGCCCGGTACGGAGGAGTTGGGGCAGGCTGCGGTCAACGGACTCGGCAAGAACAATGCGGTCATACTCCCCATGCACGGCGCTCTCTCGGTGGGAAAGAACATGAAGACGGCACTAAAGGTCAGTCTGGTGCTCGAGAAGAATGCCCAAATCTACCTCTTTGCAAAGCTCTTCGGCGGCGAGATACGGAGCTTCTCTGAGGACGAGATAGAGGCGATGCAGAATTTCGTGAAAACACGCTACGGAAAGAAGAACGAGAAGTATTAAAAAAGGCCTTGGGAATTTCAAAAATCATTGATTTTTGAAATTCCCCGATGTAAGCAGGAGGTATACGGAAAGATGAGAATAAGCATATACGGAACCGGCGGCATAGGCGGATACCTCGCGGGGAAGTTGGGACCGCTTCTGGAGGGGCCGGATTCGGGTTTGAGCTCCCTGTCGCTCATTGCCCGCGGGTCTCACCTCGAGGCGATTCGGGAACGGGGTCTCCGTTTCCTCGATGCGGAGGGCGGAAGCCGTCAGGTGCATCCGTCGGCGGCTTCCGACGATCCGGCCGACCTCCCCTCTGCGGACGTGGTCTTTCTCTGTGTAAAGAGCTATGACCTCGACTCGTCGGTAGAGAGGTTAGAGTCCTATATCGATTCGGAAACCCTCGTTATCCCGCTACTGAACGGCGCGGACATCTACGAGCGGGTTCGTGAGAAGCTCGACACGGGGATCGTGCTGCCGGGCGCCATCTACATCAGCTCGGCGATTACCGAAGCCGGAACCGTACAGCACAAGGGAGGAAAGGGGCTCGTCATTCTCGGCAAGGGCAAGGGCCGCGATGCCGTCAAGCCGGAGCCGCTGCTGCGGGTATTCGAAGAGGCCGGCGTACCGTACCAGTGGCACGAGGATCCGTTCCCCGCCATATGGAGCAAATTTCTCTTCATCTCTCCCTTCTCTATCGCCGGCGCGGCTTCGGGCAAGACCCTCGGAGAGCTGCTCGATGATCCGAAGACGAGCGCGGATCTTCGCCGCATGATCGAGGAAGTGGCCGAGGTCGCCCGTGCAAAGGGAATATCGCTTCCAGAGGACGCCGTAGACTCGACCATGGCTACCGGAAAGTCCTTTCCGCCCGGGACCAAGACATCGTTTCAGCGGGATATCGAGGCGCGCAAGGAAAAGGACGAACGGGAGGTCTTCGGCGCAGCGCTGTTGAGACTCGCATCGGATCTCGGAGTGGACACCCCGGTGCTCTCTCGTTATTTCGAGTCCTTG
>CAYFVU010000018.1:40213-42073 GCA_964346645.1 uncultured Spirochaetaceae bacterium
CTTGATTTCTCATACAAAATAGTAATAGACTCTCTAGTATATCGAGGCTCGAGTGAACAGAAGAGATGTGTGCGGATGAGTAAAGAAATCCAATTGAAGCTCTATGTAATAGGCGACACCTTGCGCTCGAAACGGGCGAAGGAGCAGCTGCACCGCCACATGGAAAGCCGCTTCGCGGGTGAGTATGAGATAATCGTCATAGATATCGAACATGAACCGGAATCGGCCGAGCGGGACAGGATCCTGGTGGTGCCCACGGTGGTAAAAATCCAACCTCCACCTCAGCAGAGGATCATAGGCAGCCTCGCGGATGAAAGGCGGGTTTTGCATGCGCTGGATCTTCCCGAGCTAGTAGATGAAGGATAGAGAGGGGACGGCGATGAGTAACGAGAACTCCTTGGTAAAGAAAATGCCCACCGGTATCAAGGGTTTCGACACTATGCTCGAGGGAGGCATTCCCGAGGGCAGGGTTCTGCTGGTGACGGGATCGGCCGGAACGGGAAAGACGGTGCTGCTCAATGAGTTTCTCTATAGGGGAATAACCGAATACGGCGAGACCGGCGTATTCGTCACCTTCGAGGAGCGACCCTCGGATATTGTCCAGAATGTGGGAAGCTTCGGATGGGATTACCGGCGCCTTCAGGAGGAGGGGAAGCTCCTCTTCGTCGATCTCAGTCCCGTACGTGACAGCTACGTAGAAGTCTCGAACGATTACGAGCTCAGCCCGATCATGCTGCGAATACAGCAGGCGGTCCGCAAAATCGGTGCTCGGCGGGTGGTCCTCGACAGCGCCGCCTCTCTATTCTCACAGTTGAACAACAGAGACAAAGTCAGGCGTTTCATATTCCAGATATGTCAGGACCTGAAGGAGATGGGGATCACGGCCCTCATCTCCTCCGAGCAGCCCGACAGCGGCTCGGCGACTGCGGGTTACACGGTGGAGGAGTTCGTCAGCGACGGCGTCATTCAAATGAGGATAAAGCCGGGAGAGCAGCAGCTCATACGCACGATGCTGGTCACAAAAATGCGCGGCGTCGGTTACCGCAGCGGCTATGTACAGTTCAGCATCGGATCGGAGGGACTAAACGTCTTTCCGAAGATAGCAATTCAGCGCGGAATAGCGAACACGAGTTTCGAGGAGCGCAAACGTTTCGGGATTTCAGGTTTGGATGAGGCTCTCGACGGAGGGGTCCCAAAGGGGCACATCGTGCTGATCTCCGGGACTACCGGCAGCGGCAAGAGTCTATCCGGCATGCAGTTCTTGGAGGAGGGCCTCCGCAACGGAGAGAAAGCGGTCTTCGTTGCGCTGGAGGAGCCGATCCAGCAGATCACGAAAACCGCCGAGGTTCACGGTTGGAAGCTGGAGGAGCACGAGAAGAGAGGCGAGCTCAGATTCGTAACGGCGGAGCTGATAGATCCGGTACCCGACGAGCTACTCTCGAAAATCGTGGAAGCCGTCGAGGAAATCGGAGCCGGGAGAATCGTCTTCGACTCCATCTCCAGTCTCATGTCGGCGACCATGCAACAGGAACAGGTGAGGCAGTTTCTCCTCCAGCTCGCCGACTACATCAAGCACAGAGGAATAACGGGGATCTTTACCTACCTCATGTCTTCCAACTTCGGCGCAGATAAGGATCAGCTGCTCGGGTCTTTAGAGACAAACTCCATGAGACTCAGCTCGGTCGTAGACGGGGTAATACTGCTGCAGTACGTGGAGCGGCAGCAACGGGTGGAGAAGGTTCTCAACGTGCTGAAGATGCGCGGCTGCCGCCACAGCCGCGACCTGTACCAGTACGAAATCGAGATCGGCGGGCTGCGTCTCGGCGAGAAGTTCTCGGTCTCGAGATAGAGGCCGGCCGA
>CAYFVU010000019.1:0-41403 GCA_964346645.1 uncultured Spirochaetaceae bacterium
CATGCACCGATGTTATAAAAGAAAACATTTTAGGCGATAAGGATAAAGCTACTGAACAACAACTACTCACCAGCATTAAAGAAAGGAATTATGCCGTTACACTGGTATCCACATATAGTTCTACAAAATCCCCCTGATGTTTATCTCTACCGCAGCTTGCAACAGTATGGCAGGCCACCACAAATTCCAGTCAGAAATAGAGATGCTCATAGCAGATACCTTAAACAAAAACTGCAAGAAGCTTGGAAAGAGGCTGACAATCAAGAAGTTGTATACCATGCCACGAAAAAAGGCATATACATAGAATTTCAGGGTGAACCCGGATTTGATCTAATAACCAAAAGCCTTGAAGACATGCGCAGCAAAAAAATCCGCCTCTTGAATGTAAGAGAAGAAACAACAGCTAAACAAGATACTACGGGTACAGAGGAAGAAGAAAAAACAACCTATGCAACAGTTTATGTAGACAAAAATAAACTGAAATATTTTATTGATAAGATAGAAGAATATGCAAATAAAAATTATAAGGATTCGGAAAATCCAAAAAATCAGAAGCTTATAAATAGTATCTCTGAGATAAAAGCGACGATTCTAAGTCCGCTTTCTTCATTATAAAGCAATTGTCTCTTCTATTGCATCATCCGGCAAGCCGCGTTTAATATCCTCCACACGGTCTTCGAAAATGAGTGCAACCGCTTCTCGTAAGCTCTCTTTTGCCTCTTCTACCGTCTCACCTTGACCGTTTGCTCCGGGAACCTCTGGACAGACTGCCCAGTAACCACCTTCCGGAGCTTTCTCAATAATTGCCATAAGCTCACCTTTCATATTTTTCCTCCACTTATATTATAACAGCAAATTGAGTCGTTTGTCTAGATAGAAAGCCTGATTGCAACGCACAACAGGAGATACACGCCCTTCCGAGTTACAACACTTTGTAGCAAGGTATATGATCTATATGATAAATTCCCCTTTCCGTACCAAAATTTTCGAACAACACCAGCTCCCGGACTCCTCTTGACCTTAGGCGTTTCAAAAAGCGCGTGTAGGTGCTGGCGGTGGGTACCGCTTTTGTGCCGAAAAACGAATCGAAGCCGCACAGCTCGTGCAGCTGTGCGTTTCGCCTCAACTCACGTCTTAAGTTCTCTATGCTTTGGTGCTCACACACGATCGCCGCAATAATCGAGTTCCACACCACACGGACCGGATAGTCGTCCCGCCCGCTTCCTCACTGCCCTTCGAGCAACCTCATAAGCCTCTCATCAAAGCCGGATATTTGGGGTAATTGTGGGGTAAGAAAAATGCCTGCGGGCAGGCGGCTTCAAAAATGTAGTTAACGGGTAATCGGCCTTCGAGAATATAGGTATAGTTGGGCGCCGGTGGATAGTGAGCTATGACCTATAGATTACGGCAGCCCTTCGCAGGCGACACCGTCGCCGTCGGAATCGAGCCGGTGGGGATCTTTCTCCGGTCCGCCGGCGGCTTCGAAGAAACGCTGGGCCTCTTCTTGAGTGGAAAAATCTCCGCAGTCTCTGTCGGGACCCGAAGGGTCGTAGGAAAGTCCCTCCGTGCTGCCGCCGGACTGCGAGGCGTTCTCTTCGGCGGACGATGAGGGGCGTTCTCCGCGGCGCCAGTCCCATGGTGCAATAGGATCCGGTCTGCTCCACAGTCCCCTCTCGGCCCTGCGGGCCTGCTTTTCCAGCCTCTCGAGACGGCTGTTCTCCGGAGCGTAGTAGCGGTACCACCACGCGAGGCCGGCCGCCACAAGCTCCTCGTTTAGATTTCGGCCGTCGGGTAGACGCACAACTCCGATAAAACGACCGTAGCGGTCTTTGTCTGACACTTCTACCGTAACGGTTGTTCCCATTGCGAGGCTCCTGGTAAAGGCTTCGGCCTTATCGCCATATGGCTGATTGCTCTCCGGACAGTCCACCCCGTCGAGCCTCACCGTAAGCTCGGTTCCACCTGAGCGGCGCATATCGAGGGTATCGCCGTCGGCTACATGGACCACCTCTCCTTCGATTCGATACACATCGGCGACGGCATGCTGGTTTACTGCGGTCATGCCTAACAGAAGAACGAGGACGGCTACCACGAGACGGATGGGTATCCTTGAAAAAAACGGCACTGTTTTACATCTCTTATCCGGGGTCGAAGCGGATTTGCCTTTTCTCCCTGTGCTCATATAACCAGTATAGCGTACACGGGGGAGAGTCTGTACAGTATCCATCGGAGGAGTTTCTGTCCTTTCATTACCTACGTCGACGAAAACGGCATCTATCGGGTGGGGAGGAGGGGAAGAAGTATTCTAAAATTTCGATAATCTTAAAACTCGAAAGGGAGCATCGTCTACTCTTGAGTCAGGTGCAGTAAAGAGATATACTTTTTCTATGACAGACGAAGAATTGACGGAACTCAAAGACCTCATCATCTCGAAAAGCAAGTCGATAGAGGGATCCTCTTCCTACTTGACCGAAGAGACCAAACCGATCGAACCGAGTTCGAGTCTTGGGCGTCTTACCCGAATGGAAGCAATCAGCGAAAAGGGGATAAATGAATACGTGCTCTCGCAGAATAAGCACGACTTGCAGAAACTGCACAATGCACTCGACCGGATCGAAAAAGGTACATACGGCACCTGTCTAAAATGCGGGAAGGAAATCCCAATCGGGCGGCTGCGTCTTGTTCCGGAAGCGGTGGTCTGCGTATCCTGCTCATCCCGGACTAAAGGGTAAGTGGAGAGCCTGTTTCCAAAAGCGACGAAAAATCACGAAACTGTGGTTCTCGCCCTTTTCCCCAACGGTAAGGAATTACACACGTTTTCGCTCATTCGGACCACAGCGGCATTTTTTAAGGAGAACCATAGAGAAAAACCTCCTGTCACCGGCAACCTAAAAACTAAAAACGAGCAAACGATTTTCTCATCTGTGCTGAACCTACACGCATGTATACGCTAATTCGCGGCGTCGCAATTCCTCCTCCACCTATGCTACCTCGATTTCAGCCTACGATACTGATTGAATTAATTTATACGCTTTTAGTATACTTAAGCGCATGAAGAAGTGGCTAATGCTTCTCGTCGTACTCGCGTGTATAGCCGCAGGATTTCTCATCTACTCCCTGTATCCGAGACACGAGAATACTCCCGGATTCGTACCGATCGAACGGGGACGTACGACAGAAGATGCAGAAGAAGAAACAATACTCATTGCTCGCGGTGACTGGGGATACCCGCCTTTCGAGTACCTCAACGATGCAGGCGAGCCGGAAGGATTCAACATCGACATCCTCACTCGTATCTCAGAAATCATGAATCTACACATCCGGATCGATTTAGGCCCCTGGGACGAGGTGAGAAATGATATTGAGGAGGGCAAAATCGATCTACTAGCCGGCATGTACCGGACGGAGGAGCGGGATAGGCAGGTCGATTTTTCCATACCCCACTTCATTACATCCTATGGAGTTTTCGTAGAGAAAGGCTCGCACATCACGAGTATCGAGAAGCTCGAAGGGAAACGTATCCTGGTGCAAACGGGAGACCTCGCACACGATTACCTGGTAGAGAATAATATCGGAGACGAGCTCATTGAATTGAGGGAGTGGCAAGCCATTTTTCCTGCGCTGCTGGAGAGCAAAGGGGATTGCGCGGTAATGGGAATGGTGCAGGGAATGCGACTGCTCCGCGAAGAGGGATATGACAGGATTCAGGTACTTTCTCAGCCTCTCGTACAACGGCCGTACTGCATAGCCGTAGCGGAGGGGGATTCTTCGCTCCTTGCGACGATAAACGAGGGGCTGAACCTGCTCAAAATATCCGGTGAGTACGATGAGATCTACGAAAAATGGTTCGGCGTATACAGAGAGCCCTCGCCGGTATCGAGCTCTGCGGTGAGATTGCTGGCGGCAGGGGTGCTGCTTCTCTCACTCATCTTACTCTTCAGCTTATTCTGGAGCTACACACTGAGACGGCGTGTCAGGGCGAGAACTAAAGAGCTGAGATCCGCCATGCGGGATCTGCAGAGGGCGAACGAAACGAAGAACCGTTTTCTCGCGGGTGTCAGTCACGAGCTGCGGACTCCCCTCCACGGGATCATGGGTATGACTCGATTGCTGAGAAAGATGAAGCTCGATGCGGAACAAAAAGATATCCTGCAGTTGTTAGAGCGGGCATCGAACCAGCTCCACAGGGTCATATCCGATCTCATCGATACGAGCAGGCTGGACTCCGGAAAGTTCTCTATTCATATGGATACCTTTATGCTGGATGAGCTGGAAGAATGGCTCGAGCCTGTACTGAAGGAATCGGCGGAAGAGGAAGGACTCGCATTTTCGTTTTCTACGAGACCCAAGGGCGTCTCGGTGATATCGGATAGGGAACGTGTCGCACAGGTGATAACCAATCTCGCGGACAACGCGATCAAGAACACAACGGAAGGTAAGGTCGAAGTTCGGCTGGAGTACCACACACGGCACGAATCGTTGGAGCTCGTCGTGACCGACACCGGCAAAGGAATTCCGAAGGAGAAGCAGGACGAAATATTCAACCCGTTCGTACAGAACAAATTGCAGACATACAAAAAGGAATCCGGTATGGGTCTCGGACTTTCCATTACACGCTCCCTAATCAACCTCCTCGGAGGTACAATAGACCTCGAGAGCACTGAGGGGAAGGGTTCCGTGTTTAGCGTGACGATTCCGATGAAGGTCTCTCAACCGGGAGCTTCGACAAAAGTTACAGAAGAATCGGCGGCGCCTCCGGATACGGTTTCAGCAGCCCCATCGGCACCATCGGAGGAAGAAGCAGCTTCCGAAGGAAAACGAGTACTCATTGCAGAGGACGAGGCCATAAATCGACTCTATTTGGCGCGGCTTTTCACCTCACACGGATGGAACACAACGGAGGCTGCCGACGGAGAAGAGGCGCTCGATTTTTCGCTGCGGAACAGCTATGACCTCATCCTCATGGACATCAGCATGCCGAAGCTCGACGGTCTGGAGGCCACTCGGAGACTCCGTAGTTTCGAAAAACAACATGGAAGAGCAAGGAATCCGGTAATCGCACTCACCGCTCACGCACAGGAAAACAATCGGGAAGAGTGCTTGCATGCAGGTATTGACGGTTTCGTTTCGAAGCCATTTCGAGAACACAGCTTGTGGAAAGAAATCGGCAGGGTGTGTAAAATCCGGTAAAATGACGATCGGCCGCTGTGCAGGTATGTGCCGTTTGACCCGCACGCTCTTGAGTGCCCAGAGGGGTGTCAGAACCTGAGCGGCACGAAGAGCTCCTGCATACCGGATGTGAGGTGATACTCTCCATGCAAATCGATCACCAGTCCCTCTACCTGCGGCAGCTCCTCGAGCAGCGCGAGGCCGGCGCTGCTTCCCATGATGAAGACGGCCGTTGCCAGGGCGTCGGCATCCAAAGCCGACGGGCTCACCACCGTCACTCCTGCCGCATCGCTTTTGGCCGGATCCCCTGTGGACGGATCGATGATGTGGTGGTAGTTGCGGCCGTGGAAGCGGAAATACCGTTCGTATCCGCCGGAGCTCACCACCGCCGCATCACGCACTTCCACATAGCCGGCCAGTGCCGCGACGGCTGAGCGTGAGGCGGCGGACATCGATGGCGGCCGGCGAATCCCCACTCGCCAGGGCGTTCCGTCCGGCCTGCCGCCCATAGTCAGCACATTTCCTCCGAGGTTGATAAAGGCGTGGCAGATGCCGAAGCGGCAATACAGCGCCAATGCCCGTTCGGCGGCAAAGCCCTTCCCGATGCCTCCCAGATCGACTCCCTGACCGCTGCGGGGAAGAAACGCGCTGCGGCCGCGCCGATCCAGGACGAGACTCGACCAATCCGTGAGTCCCAACCGTTCTCTGATGCGCAACGGTTCAGGCGGTCTTCCCTCCTCGGCTGCCTCCCTCCACAGCCGAGTAAGTGCTGCGGAAGTGACGTCGAATCTCCCCCCGCTGACCCGGCTCAACTCCTTCGCACGGGTGAGAATATCGAATGTGTCCGGATGCACGGTCACGGGTGCCCGGCCGGCGGCCATACCGATCCGGCGGACCTCGCTACCGGGACGGAAGACGCTCCATAACCGTTCGAGTCGGGCGAGCTCCCGAGCGACAGCCGCCGCGGCCCGGCGGGCCGGGAACAGTTGCAGCAAACCGTGGCGGTGAGTCCGGCGGCCGTACAGCCTCTGGCTCACCAGGGTACCCATCAGCAGATCGTGCCGCTCGGTGGGGCGGCGCGGACGCGGACTGCGCACTTCTCCGGCGTCGTACCCGGATAAGCCGAATATCACTTGCGCGGAGCCTGGGCAAGGGCGTTCTCGACCGCCTTCTGGAATGCGCGGGTATTGATCGAGGCCCCGGAAACAGTGTCGATCTGCAGGCTCTGTGCCTCGAGGAGCGCATCCACGGCTTCGCCTGAGAACTTGCCGTCGTCGGGTTTTTCGATAAACTCGATCTGCGCGATCCGGCCGTTCTCGATGGTCACCCTCACCCCGTAGTTCCACCGGGTCTTTTGGTAGCTTCCTTCGTAGGTTCCATCCTGCAGAGAAGAGATATCGGGATTTCCGATACTCAACTGACGGATATCCTTCATTCCGCGGGTCATCGCAAAAAGTCCGACGAGAAGAAGGGCGACGATTACCCCTACGACAATTAACACGATTCGCATACAATCCCCCTTTGCGTGTGTGGTTACATAGTACAACACATTTCTCGAGGAGATGTGTTACTTTTTTTCTGTACCTCTCTGATCCTGGGACGGAGCTGCGCCCAACTCTATCTGAAGAACGATGCCGGTCGGATGATTGCCGAACTTCTCACCGAAAATATTCAGACCTCCGCGGAACTCCGCATCCCTTTTTATACCGAGCCTCACCCTGATTCGATAATCATCCTGCAGGTGCAGGTCCTCGACCCTGGTGTCTGCCGATTCGATACCATCGATATAAGAACCTTCCGTGGTGACTCTCCAGGTCTTGAGAAAGCCGTACTGTGTATTCTCCATGCCCCACCACTTAGGGGTAAATCGCCCCCTTTTGCCTCCCATATCACCTGGACTCGTCCAGGTTCCCACCTCTTCGGAATTGATCCACATAGTGATATCGCTCGGCCAATCCACTTTATAGCCGGGAAACTCCGCACAGATTTCGGTGCTGATTTGGATCGACTTAACCGAACGCTCTTTCGGAATGTTGACGGGAAAGCTGTATTCGATAAAGCCATCGGTAAACCAGATGAGCTGAGCATTCCCTCTTTTAGGGCTGAAAAAGGCTCTTTCGCTGTCGAGATAATCGATAATCTCAGACTCGCTTATCATCCCGCACGATGGATGGACCTCGAAATCCGTATATAAACCTATCGGCATGTTTATGACGATCGTATTCTCGTCCTTTTCTTCTTCCTCTTCGATTAACGGGAGCACCACCTCGGAATATTTCAGTTTACACATTTTTTGACTGCCACGGACAGCCGGAACCATTTCGGTCTTTACGAGCCCCACCCTCTCGAGCATCTGTATATTCATTGTGCAGGTAGAGGACAGAATATCCAACTCCTTAGCTAAACTCTGGATATTCATCTCCTGCTGCTTGAGCACATGCAACATCTGCAGCCTGACAGGAGAGCTCAACGCCTTTGCAACCTGCAGGACCTGATCACTCTTCGTAATGAAAACCTTCGATTCCATTGACTACTCAACTTCCCTTTTTCTCGCTCTCGATGTTCTCCACCATTTTTAGTACCCGAGTTGGCTCGATTTTCGGAGTTCTGTCTGCAAATAGTAAACCGTTTTTCTCTTTTTCGATATCGGAAAATTGAGTATAACACCACCCGCTTATGCCGTCCAGTGTAGAGGCTATCTCTAACAAACGCTCAATTCGCTGCAGCAGGGCCGTCTTGCTTTCGGCGGCGTCCCCATAGCCCCAGTGTTCGAATTTCTCTTCATGTCCTATGTAGCTGACGGCTCCGAACTCACTCAGCACCCACGGAAGCTGAGTCACATCTTTCGTATTCAGTTTGAATGCTCTTCCGAGTATCCCGCAGCGCTCGTTCTTTCGCGCCTTATCCCAGTCGTCTCTCAATGAATCCGCATCATGCTCGTAACTGTGGACCGTCATTACATCGCTGTTCAGATGCTCCCACCCATCGTTGCTGATAATCGGACGTGTCGGATCGAGAGTACGAGTGAGATCAACTATCTCGTTCACCCATGATCTCATCCTCTCCGACTCGGCAATATCCCTCAAACCCCACGACTCGTTGCCTATTACCCATGTGATCACACTCGGATGTATCTTATCTCTCATCACTATATCAGTCAGCTCCTTGCGAAATACGGCGCGTGCCTGCTCGGTGAAAGAGTAAAACGAAGGAGCTTCTCCCCACACCAGGAACCCGAGCCTGTCTGCCGCATAGAGAAACCTCGGGTCTTCGAACTTTATGTGCATCCTGCATCCGTTGAATCCCATATCTTTTGCACGCTTGATATCCTCTTCGAAACTCTCTTCATCCGGAGCCGTGTAGCCACCCTCCAGCCAGAACCCTTGCATGAGTACGAGTTTTTGGAAGAACCTCTTATTGTTTATGTGCAATCCGTTCGACTTTAATTCCAGCTCGCGAAAGGCCGCATACGTCTCGATCCGGTCTATGACTGCGCCATCCTTGACCAGAGTAAAAAACACCTCGTAGAGAGTGGGATCTTCTGGACTCCATAAGCGATGGTCGGGAATATCGAGATGCATATCGGTACACGGAAAGCGGCACTCACTCCTGAGGGAAGCTACGGACTCTCCCTCGTGCCGCACCTCAGCCTCTATGTGACAGTCTTCCACTGGAGCAGACAACTGCAACCGGTAGTGTATGGAACCGTGCTGAGCATCGGGCAAAGCCGAAAAGGTATCGATGTAGACGTGAGGAAGAAACTCGAGCCACACGCTCTGCCAAATGCCGGTAACGGCCGTGTACCAACACTCGAAGGGAGCCCCCACCGCTTGCTTTCCCCGCGGCTGCTCAGGGTTTGCTTTGTCTGCGACGACTACCGAGAGTGTAATTTCCTCGCTGTCTTCGATTGAGGGACTGATGTCGAAGGAGAATGGTGTGTACCCTCCTCTGTGAGTCCCTACCACGTTATCGTCTATCCAGACTTCCGCAGAAAAGTCCACCGCGCCGAAGTGGAGACGCACTCGATGTGTTCGCTCTTCTTCCGTCAGGCGTATCTTCCTGCGATATACGACATGCTCGTGGATTTCTCCCGTTCCGATTCCCGAGAGGGGAGTCTGATAGGTATAGGGCACCCGTATGGTATAGTTGAAAGGTCCTGTTCAGAACCGCCTTTTTCTCTCCTTACGTATTCTCGGTCGCCATCGTTACGTTGATCTGGGGCTTTATGTTCAATCCGCAAAAAGGCCTCCTGGGAGAATTCGCCCGGTCCATAGGAGCGGAACCGATAAACTGGCTCACTGACCCTACGTTCGCTATGCCGGCAATCATCATTGCCACCCTATGGTGGTCGGTCGGCTTCAACATGGTCCTTTTTCTGGCAGGCTTGCAGGACATTGACCCGTCTCTCTACGAATCGAGCTCTCTGGATGGAGCTTCATGGTTTCAAGATTTTTTCTACATTACGCTTCCCAGTCTGAAACGTACGCTCGAGTTGGTCACCATCCTGCAGGTGATAATGTCGTTTCAAATATTCGGCCAGGTCTACATCCTCACAAAGGGGGGCCCTGGTGGGACCACCAGGGTATTGATCCAATACATCTATGAAACAGGTTTTCGGGATCACGAACTCGGGTACGCATCGGCCATGGCATTCGTTCTCTTTCTCGTAATGGCGGTTGTTTCCTTTTTTCAATTCAAGATTTCGAAGGAGGAAAACTGATGAATACAAAGAATTTCGCCACAACCATCCTCCTGATCTTTCTGGCGGTAATATGGGTTCTCCCTATCTATTGGATGATCGTCATGTCCATCACTCCAAACGATTTCTTGAAGCTGAATTCGACCGCCTTATGGCCGCAGGGACTCACCCTCCAGAACTTTCTCGGCGTGCTCCAGATCGGGCTCACCGTGCGCTGGTTTGTCAACAGCATAATCGTCACCCTCTTGGGTACCGCCCTCACTCTCATACTCCAATCTATGGCCGCATATGCGTTCGCTAAGATGAGATTCATGGGAAGGCAGCTGCTCTTTTCGATTACTCTTGCCGGCCTCATGGTGCCTAAAGAGGCGATGTTCATACCTCTATTCCTCATGTTCGCCCAGTTCGACGGACACAACAGCTATGCGGCGCTCTATCTGCCCCGGGTCGCCATTCCCATGGGCGTGTTTATCATGGTGCAGTTCTTCAAGGGTATCCCCGACTCGGTTACCGAAGCGGCCCAAATAGACGGAGCATCTCCTCTGCGCACCTTCTTCAACATCATCATGCCAATGTCGATTCCCGCGCTCACTTCCGTCGGCATATTCACCTACATTCACACCTGGAACGACTACTTGTGGCCCCTCGTATCCGCTACCAGAAAAGAGATGTTTACTATCACCACCGGTCTCGCATCACTGCAGGGCAACTTTGCACAGGCGACCGAGCTCGGCTCACTCATGGCACGGGGCGTCATCGCGGGATTGCCGCTGTTTATTCTCTTTCTGATATTCCAAAAACACTTGATCCGCGGCATTTCGATGTCAAGCGGCGGAAAATATTAGGTACGAATAAAGGATCCTCGAGATCCAAAACACAAAGGAGAGCTTTATGAGAAAAATCACAGTTGTACTATTGAGTCTGTTCATCAGTCTTCTACTCTTTTCATGCGGAAAGGCAGAAGAGAAGGGTGAAGAGACGCAGGCAGAAGCGAAAAAGGACGAGGTCGTGGTACTGGAGTTGGCCCGTTTCTTCGGCGAGCCGAACGACGAGCTCATGGATTCGACCGATTTGAGCAAGGCGAATTCGGAAGCCGCAACCATCCAGATCCTCACCAACATCTTCAACGAAGAGCACAAGGGTGAAATACGGGTGGAGAAGCTCGGCGGCAGCAAGTGGGGAAGCTTTTACGATCAGCTCAACACCACTTTCGCCGCAAATGACCCGCCGGATGTAGCGATCATGCATCAGTCGAACATGCCGGCATACGCCTCCCGCGATCTTCTCGTCGGCTTGGACGATTACTATGAGTCTTACAACCTGAATCCATCCGATTGGACGGCACCGGCACAAAAGGCCGTATCTTACCAAGGCTCATCGTACGGTGTTCCCTTAGACCTCCACGGAAACCTGCTCCACGTAAATGTAGACCTCTTCGAAGAGGCGGGGCTGGTAGACGAGAACGGTGTCCCGATACTGCCCACGAGTACCGAGGAGTGGTTCGAGCAGGCTCAGATCATAAAGGAGAAGACCGGAAAGCTGTACTGGGTCGAGGATGCGACCCAATTTCCGATCTCTTTCCGCTTATTTCACACGCTCATGGAACAGCAGGGAGTACCGGTGATAAACACCGAAACGAATGCGGTGAATATCGACTCCGAGGCAGGAAGAAAGGCTCTCGAGTTCATGCAGAGGCGTTTCGAAGAGGGATATTCCGATCCAAACGCCGACTACACAGCCGCAGGGCAGCTCTTCATGAACGGCGAGGCGGCAATAGAGATGAACGGAACCTGGGTAGTCGACCAATACAACGAAGAGCTGAGCTTCGACTACCGGGCAATGAATTTTCCCGGCATCATGGGCGAGAAAAAGGTCTGGGCAAACAGCCACATGTGGGTTATTCCGAAGCAGAAAGAATCCAACAGGCAGTATGAAGCAGCTATGGAGTTCTGCAAGTTCCTGGGAGAACACGTATATGAGTGGGCGGTCGGATCCGGCCACATCGCACCGAGGAAGAGCGCGCTGCAGAAACTCGAGGAAAACGACATACCCCAGCGCGCCCACTATGCCGAAACCGCTTCGAACGCCGCTACATTTCCTCCCGTCATAAGTTATTCGAAGATAGAAACGAGCATCAAGGAAGAAATCGAGAAAACCTGGCTCCTGGACAAAAGAGTCGACTCCGCTCTTGAGCAGGCGCAGAAACGGGTCGAATCGGTGTTGAGTGAATAAACGTAGAAAGTCACAAAAATGAAAGATAGAGAGGCCGGCGCACAGGCGTCGGCCTCTCTATATTAGCTCTCGCCATTATCTCTCGCTGTGTAGCATCCCTCGCCGTGTCCTTCCGGCTCATCCGTATCCGTCAATCATCAATCATCCTCTCGTTCCAGCTCCTGCTCGATCTCCTCTAAGCGTTTGTTGAGCTTCTCGAGGTTCCTCAGAATGCGTTCTTTCTCCTCTTGCAGCTGCTGTTTCGGATCCTCCGGCTCGGAGGCCTTCTTTGCGGCAAACTGCTCTTTGAGCATGTCGGGAGTGTCTCCCTCCCGGAGTCGCTGCAGCGCCTCCTCCCGCTCCTCCGGCTCCTTTACCCTGGAGAGGAACTTCATGTTCTCGTAACCTATCTCCTCGGGCAGATCGCTCCCGCCGACGCGCAGCAGATGCTTAGTTTCGCTGCGCTCGAGCTGCAGCACCCGTTCGACGTAGTCCTCGAAGCGGGCGCCCGTCTCCTCGCAGAGCCGCTGCGCCTCCTGCAGCACCTGCCCGAGCCGTTTCATCAACGAGCCGTGGGTACCGATGAACTCACTCTTTATGCGAGCTGTCAGCTCCACGAAGCGCTCGTCCTGCTCGAAGATATTGCGGTAGATACCGAGCTCCTCGGCACGGCCGAGCAGGCCGTGGAGAATGCTCCAGAACCGCCTGGTGTGGCTCCGCGCACTCTTCGGCGGATCGTTCGAGCAGAAGTGCAAGTGATGGGCGTACTCATGTATCGCCGTGTATATGAGCAGGTTGTCGTTGGAGAAGTTCTTGTTGTGGAGGACGATCTCCTTGTCCTCGGCCTTGTAGAGTCCGTTTACCTTCTTGCTCTCCTTGCCGGAGAGGACCACGCTGAAGTCCGTATTCGTCTCTGAGATCTGCAGAAGCTTCTCTTTGACCTGTGCCGCATTCATTCTAGAGACTCCGCTCGCCGCTCCAGCTGTTCTCCGTTCCGTCTGCCGACGGATAATCGGCGATCGGCGTCCCCGCGGAGAATCCGCCGCCCTCGACGTAGCGCCACACCCCTTCGGTCTCTCCGTCCGCACCGATGCTGCCCCGGGCGATGAGATTGCCTTCGGATCCCCAGACGAGCAGACGGTCTTCCTGCTCTTCCCGGCGCCCCGAGAATTCTCCTTCCCCGGCGCCGGCATAGTAGCCGGAGACCTCGCCGTTATAGCTCCCCCGGAGGATGATGTCGCTCCTCGCCCCGGCTCCCTGCTGCACCGTTGCACAGCCGGCAAAGAGTGCCAACAGCGCGGCGACCCCCACACTCAGGACCAAAAACCGGAGCACGTTGCAGAGGCTATTTTTTCGTAGTATCACTTCGAAAGTTCCCCCATGCTCATCCCTCGGGAAGCGGAGCGAGGATCTCCTCGATCCTCTCCATTACCGAGTCGTCGAGCTTCTCGTAGATCTCGAGGGCCTTCATGTTCTCCTCGACCTGCTGAGGACGGGAGGCACCGGTGATCGCCGTGCTCACATTCGGATTCTTGATCGTCCAGGCGAGGGCGAGCTGCGCCATCGAACCGCCGAGCTCGTCGGCAATAGCTCCCAGTTTGGGGACCGCCTCGAAGAGCGCCTTGCGCCCCTCGCTGAGCATCCGATCCTTGAGCCACTCGTAGCCGGGCAGGTTGAGCCGGGAGTCCTCGGGAACTCCATCGGTGTACTTGCCGGTGAGGATTCCGGAGTAGAGGGGCGACCATATCGTCGTCCCGAGGCCGATTTCGGAGTAGAGACGGCGGTACTCCTCCTCCACCCGCTTGCGGTGGAACATGTTGTACTCGGGCTGCTCCATCGTCGGCGGCACGAGGTTGTACTGCCTCGCGATTGCATATGCCTCCATTATCTGCTGCGCCGACCACTCGGAGGTACCCCAGTAGAGCACCTTGCCCTGTGTGATGAGGTCACTCATCGCACGGACCGTCTCCTCGATGGGCACGCTCTCATCCGGCCGGTGGCAGAAGTAGAGGTCGAGGTAGTCGACGTTGAGACGGTCCATCGCCTGGTGGCAGGCCTCGAAGACGTGCTTCCTGCTGAGGCCGGTCTGGTTCGGCTTCCGCTCAGGGGCGCTGCCGAACATCACCTTGCTCGAGACCACGTAGGAGTCGCGGCGCCAGCCGGAGTCCTTCAAGACCTCGCCCATGATCTCCTCGGACTTGCCGGAGGCGTAGGCCTCGGCGTTGTCGAAGAAGTTCACACCCGCATCGTATGCGGCGTACATGCACTTCTTGGCATTCTCCACCTGCAACTGATTGGAAAAGGTCACCCAGGAACCGAAGGAGAGCGCACTCACCTGTAGTCCCGAGCGGCCGAGATTTCGATACTGCATAACTTTCTCCTCTGTCTTCCGGAGGACCACGGCTCCGTGCCCACGGACCGCATGCCGCACAGACAAACCCCGCATCGGGGCCGAAACCACGGCTCCGGATTGCTTATTTAGGTACGAGTACCCACTACCAATGGTAGAGGACGCCGCCTCTCTCTGCAAGGTCCTGTGCCGTGAGCTCACACTTCTTCGAGATGAGTTTCTTCAAGAATACACGCGCGATTTGCGTTTCGCCCCATTTTTCATTAGATTTTATATATACACGTATCGAGGCCACATGGACGACCGGCCCGGCTGACAGCTCGGCAGGGGGGCAAGTCGGCGGCCTCGCGTAGAGGAGAGTTGCGTGGACAGCAATAAGAACTTTCTCAAGGTTGAAGAGCTCATCGAGCTCGCAGTCGAGTTCGAGCAAGATTCTGCAAACTACTACCGCGATCTGCAAACTAGGGTGGAGGATGCCGATTCCCGTACGTTGCTGAAGACACTCGAGAATCAGGAGATAGAGCACAGGGACACCCTGAAGAACTTCGAGCTCGAAGACAGGGCCTACCCATTGCTCCAATACGGCCCCTCATTCAACATCTCCCTTCCGGAGGTCCAGTCGGAGAATCCCGGCCTGCGGGAGCTCCTCGACGTGGCGATCGAGCGGGAAGTGGCCTCGAGAGAAATCTATCAGAACACCGCAGGGCAGGTCTTCGGTAATCTGTCGGATCTCCTGGAGGACCTCGCAGGCTTCGAGCGGGAGCACGAGGTCAAGTTGAAGGACATGCGCGACTACCTCATGGGCGAGGAGCGCAGCTGAGGGGAACTCTATCTTGAGGAGGTATGTATGACGAAGCTGGTCTTGCTGAGACACGGCGAGAGTATATGGAACAAGGAGAACAGGTTCACCGGGTGGACCGATGTGGATCTTTCCGACAAGGGAGAGGAGGAGGCGCGAGAGGCCGGACGAACCCTCCGGGACGAAGGCTACGACTTCGACATCGCCTTTACCTCGATGCTGAAGAGGGCCATCCGTACGCTGAACATCGTCCTCGAGGAGCTCGACAGACAGTGGATCCCCGTGGAGAAACACTGGCGCCTGAACGAACGCCACTACGGCGCCCTGCAGGGGCTGGACAAGGCCGAAACTGCGCAGAAGCAGGGAGAGGAGCAGGTGCACATCTGGCGCCGCAGCTACGACGTGGCCCCTCCGGCCCTCGACGACAAGGACGAACGATTTCCCAAACACGAACCACAGTACCGCGGGATAGACCCCCACGTGCTTCCCCACACCGAATGTCTGAAGGACACGGTCGAGCGTTTCATGCCCTACTGGTTCGACCGCATAGTCCCCGAGATAGCACTCGGCAAGAGGGTCGTCATCTCGGCGCACGGCAACAGCCTCCGAGCCCTGGTAAAGTATCTCGACTCCATCTCCGACGAGGAGATACCGGATGTGAACATCCCGACAGGCCTTCCCCTGATCTACGAGCTCGACGAGGAGCTCACACCGATATCATCCTACTACATAGGCGACGAGGAGAAGGTCCGCAAGGCCATGGATGCAGTAAAAAACCAGGGGAAGGCGAAATAACGCGTGTGCTATTAGAAGGAGTGATCGTATGACAGTAGCCGTATTGAAGGAGAACTACGAGGGGGAGAAGCGGGTCGCCTTGGCCCCCTCCCATATTCCCGACATGGTGAACGCAGGCCTCGAGGTAATCATCGAAGAGGGAGCGGGACTCGCCTCCGGTATCGGCGACGAAGAGTACCGGCAGAAGGGAGCGAAGCTCGCCTCGCGCACCGAGACGGCACAGCAGGCCGACGTCCTGCTTACGGTGCGGAGCGCCGCCGCCCTCCCCGAGGAGGCGGATGATCCGACGGAGCTGCTGAAGGAGGGCGCCTCGGTCATCGGTTTTGCCGATCCGTATCAACCGAATGACCGCTTCTCGGCCATGCAGCAGAAAAAGCTTTCCCTCTTCTCTATGGAACTGATGCCGAGAATCACCCGCGCCCAGAGCATGGACGCCCTCTCGTCCATGGCCAACCTCGGTGGCTACAAGGGGGTTCTGTTAGCGGCGGACCATCTGCCCAAGATGTTTCCGATGATGA
Organism: uncultured Spirochaetaceae bacterium; assembly: GCA_964346645.1. Lineage (GTDB taxonomy): Bacteria > Spirochaetota > Spirochaetia > DSM-16054 > Sediminispirochaetaceae > CAYFVU01. The sequence goes on from CAYFVU010000019.1 coordinate 16,542, forward strand.
TGACCGCGGCGGGCACCATACTCCCGGCGGAGGTCCTGATAATCGGCGTCGGCGTGGCGGGCTTGCAGGCGATCGCGACGGCCAAGCGCTTAGGCGCGGTGGTGAGCGCCTACGACATCCGACCGGAGGTCAAGGAGCAGGTAAAGAGCCTCGGCGCCAAGTTCCTCGAGGTAGAGCTCGAAACCGAGGAATCCGAAGCAGAAGGCGGCTACGCGAAGGAGATGGACGAGGAGTTCTACAAGAAACAGCGGGAGATGATGTACAAGGCCGTCGCCGAGAGCGACGTGGTCATTACCACCGCAGCGGTGCCCGGAAAGAAGGCGCCGGTCCTCGTGACCGAGGAGATGGTAAAGGGCATGCAGCCCGGCTCGGTCATCGTTGACCTCTCCGCCGAGCGTGGAGGGAACTGCGAGCTCACCGAGCTCGGCAAGTCCAAAGAGGCACACGGGGTGACCGTTATCGGCCCGGAGAACATCCCCTCTACCCTCGCCTACAACGCGAGCAGACTCTTCTCGAAGAACATAAGCAGCTTCCTTCTCGCCATGGTCGAGGAGGGAGAGTTGAAGGCGAACCCGGAGGACGAAATCGTCTCTTCGACGCAGGTCCTGCGCAACGGCGAGGTGCCGAACGGGGAGATGAAGGAGCGCTTAGGCCTGTGATCGGGCGCGCAGGCTGCACGGCACGCACTGGTCGGCCGAATAGCGATCGGACGTATACATAAGTCGAGGAGGATAGACATGGCTGGAGGAGCAGCATTCGTACAGATACTTACCGTTTTCGTGTTGGCAATATTCGTGGGATTCGAGGTGATTACCAAGGTGCCTCCCATCCTGCACACCCCGTTGATGTCGGGGTCCAACGCGATCTCGGGGATCACTATCATAGGCGCCATACTGGCGGTGGGCACGGGTCACGAGACCATTACCGTGACTCTCGGGTTCATCGCACTGGTGGGAGCGACGATCAACGTGGTAGGAGGTTTCCTGGTGACCCACCGCATGCTCAAGAAGTTCAGGAGCAAGGAGTAGTTATGGACTCTACGATAATCGTCAATCTCGCATATCTCTTGGCAGCCACCCTCTTCATCCTCGGCCTCAAGGGGCTGAGCCACCCGAAGACGGCTGTGCGCGGCAACATGCTCGGCGCGCTGGGCATGCTCCTGGCGATCGTGGTGACCCTGGCGGCGAACGAGATCCTCTCCTTTCCGCTGATTCTGCTGGGACTGCTCATCGGGGCACTCATCGGCATTGTCTTTGCCCTCACGATAAAAATGACGGCGATGCCGCAGATGGTCGGCCTCTTCAACGGTTTCGGCGGTCTCGCCTCTGCGATGGTTGCCGGGGCGGTCCTGTACCAGGTCATGGCGAGCGCAGCCGGCGGCTCGGCAGGCTCCGGCGCCTCTACGGGCAATCTACAGCTCTTGATCGCAACGGTTGCCTCGGGTCTCATAGGCTCGGTCACCTTCGTCGGCAGCCTCATAGCCTTCGGCAAGCTGCAGGGCCTTGTCACCGAAAAACCGGTGCGTTATCCAGGCGAGCAGATCGTCAAGTCGCTGGTATTCATCGCCGGCATCGCCCTCGGCGTGCTGCTGGTTCTCGACCCGGCGCAGACCGAACTCTACTGGTACCTCGCCGGCGCAGGCGCGCTGCTCGGGATCCTTCTCGTGATGCCTATCGGCGGGGCCGACATGCCGATCGTCATCGCACTGCTGAACTCCTATTCCGGGCTGGCCGCGGCGGCCACCGGATTCGTCCTCTCGAACAACATTCTCATCATCGCCGGCTCGTTGGTCGGCGCCTCGGGCATCATTCTGACGACGATCATGTGCAAGGCGATGAACCGCTCGCTGGCCAACGTCCTCTTCGGAGGAGTCGGAGCGGTACAGGAGACCGCCGAAGAGGGAGACATCTACGCAGGCAAGATAAAGAAGACCGCCGCAGAAGAGGTGGCCATGATACTCAAGAGCGCTCAGCGAGTGGTCTTCGTACCCGGCTACGGGATGGCCGTTGCCCGAGCCCAGACCCCGGTCCGCCAGCTCACCGAGCAGCTCGAGGCCGACGGAAAGGAGGTGGAGTTCGGAATCCACCCGGTAGCCGGACGCATGCCCGGGCACATGAACGTCCTGCTCGCCGAGGAGAACATCTCCTACGAGAAGCTGCGCGAGCTCGACCAGATCAACCCGAGCTTTCCGCAGACCGACATCACCATCGTCATCGGGGCGAACGACGTGGTCAATCCGCGCGCACGCGAGGCGAGCGACAGCCCGATATCCGGCATGCCGATCCTCAACGTGGATCAGTCGAAGACCGTGGTGATCATCAAGCGCAGCTTGAGCCCGGGCTTCGCCGGCATCTCCAACCCCCTCTTCGCCGCCGACAACACCCTCATGCTCTTCGGCGACGGAAAGGAGATGATGGAGGGGCTCGTGGCGGCCTACAAAGAGGCATAGAAGCAAAGACGGACGAAAAGAGGAGAATAGTATGAATCAGAAAATAGAGAAGTTATTGGGAGACGAGGCTAAGAAGCTGCTTGAGTACAAGGCGAAGTTCCCGGCGGAACAACTCCACCTGCCCGGACCCGACTACGTGGACCGAGTCTACCGAGACTCGGATAGAAGCCCGACGGTGCTGCGGAACCTACAGGCGATCATCGATCACGGGCGACTCGGTGGAACCGGGTATCTATCGATTCTGCCGGTGGACCAGGGCGTGGAGCACAGCGCGGGGGCCTCGTTTGCACCGAATCCCGTCTACTTCGACCCGGAGAACATCGTCAAGCTGGCCTACGAGGCGCAGTGCAATGCGGTGGCATCCACACTCGGCGTGTTGGGATCGGTGGCGCGCAAATACGCCCACAAGATCCCCTTTATCGCCAAGTTGAACCACAACGAGCTGCTCTCCTATCCCAACAGCCACGACCAGATCTTGTTCGGAAGCGTAGACCAGGCCTTCGAGATGGGTGCGCTCGCCGTCGGCGCGACTATCTATTTCGGGTCCGAGGAGAGCGAACGGCAGATCGTAGAGATATCGAAGATGTTTAATTACGCCCATCAGCTCGGACTGGTCACGATACTCTGGTGCTACCTTCGCAACTCGGCCTTCAAGACGAAGGATAAGGACTACCACACCGCCGCCGACCTCACCTCCCAGGCGAACCACCTCGGCGTGACCCTCGAGGCGGACATCATCAAGCAGAAGCAGCCGACCTGCAACGGGGGCTACACCGCCCTCGACTTCGGCAAAACCGACGATCGGGTCTACAGCGAGCTCACCAGCGACCACCCCATAGACCTCACGCGCTACCAGGTTATCGGCGACTACATGGGCAGGGCCGGCCTGATCAACTCCGGCGGCGCGTCCAAGGGAAAGGGCGACCTGGAAGCGGCCGTCCGCACGGCGGTCATCAACAAGCGCGCCGGCGGCATGGGCCTCATCTCCGGCAGAAAGGCGTTTCAGCGTCCGATGAAGGAGGGCGTGGAGCTGCTGCAGTCCATCCAGGACGTCTACCTGGACGACGACATCACGGTCGCATGACTACATCTGCATCCCGATGACCACGCTCGCCTGCAGGGTCTCGGTCGGCAGATCGACGGCCAGATCGATGCCGACGGCGGGAATGACGATCTTCTTGAGGTAGAGCCGAAACCCGGCCCCGGGTCCGTAGAAGCTATCCCACTCATCCTCGAGCGGCTCATATACGCCGCCGTCGAAGAACCCACTGAGGGTGAGCACTCCCCAATCCGGCTCGGCAAAGGGAAACTCGTAGGCCGCGCTGCCTGCGGCGTAGCGTCTGCCGACCGCACGCCCGAAGGGAAGCACGCGAAATCCCGGCCCGGAGAGCTCGCGCAGACTCGGAGTGGGGAAACGGCTGATTCCGCCGACCGCGGAAAAGGCGAGACGCTGCTTGGCGAAGGGCTCGGTGTTGAGCATCACTCGCCCCTCTGCGAAACTTCCCTCTCCGCCCTCTCCATCGTATGAGGAGTCGGTGAGAAAGGCGTAGGCATAGTCGAAGTCGGCCACGAATCCGCGGTAGAAGTAGTCGATGAGCCGTGCATATCTGAAGGTCAATCCCACCCGCGGCGCCACGAGCGACGAGCTGTCGGGAGGAGCCACTGAGTCGTTCCAGTCATCGTCTACAGTAGTATGCTCATAGACGAAACCGATAGATGGCTGTATGTGCGCCTTAGATCGGAAACCGAACCGTGTGGAGATCCTCGCATCGGTTCCCATGAATCTGCGGTAGGTCCTCCCGTCCGGATAGGCATGTTCCCGGCTCGAAGGCCCTCCAGAGACGAAGAGAGTCCAGACGAGGTTACTGTCGGCGAGAGTCGGGTCGATGTAGCCGATGGTGCCGCTCGGATTGCCGTCGGCGACCATAGCCGTGGTTACGAGCTGCTTTCGCAGACCGAAGAGGTTGGCATTGAATACGCCTATGCCGAACGAATAGGATCCGTCGGAGGCGGCGAAGAAGGGTATGGGAACGAATGAGGCCTTCTCTTTCAGCTCTATCCGCACCCGGTACCCCTTGTCCGCGGGCCCGTAGAAGAAGGCGATCTTTTGGAACAGCTCCGTCTCTTTGAGATTCTGCCTCGTCTCCTCCACATCCGATTTTCTCAGGGGCTTCCCCTCCTCGATGAGGATGAGTGAATAGAGGCTGCTACTCTTCGTCTTCTTCAATCCATCTATCTCGAGATTCGTAACCGGAGCTCCGGAGAAGTCGGCCTCTGCAAGCCGCTCCTCCGTGAGCCGCAGCAAGTCGGAGCCCGAGGCCTCCGGCGAGCTCGTCTTCTGATCTTCACCTGCCCACAGAGCCGCAGCACTGAGCAGAAGGAACAGCAGCATCGCACCTGCGTGAGCCGTCCAGTGCATCCTCGAGGACATTCTCCCCCGGCTCATTACCTTTTCGCGGCCGTTGCGGCTTCCTCTGCCGCGCGGTCCGAGGTCGACTTTTTCCTTTGAACCTTTTTTGTACACACTATCCTCCATAGTATCTTATTCAGTTTTCGGCTTTCCGGGAATCTACTCTCGGCAAGTCTTCATGGGCGAGAATCCACGTACCACGAAATCGGCAAAATCTTGTATCTGCCGGTCGGAGAGCGTAACCTCATGTTGGATAAGCTGAAAGAACAAGCCGGTTATGCTGGCATCGATTGCAAGGAGGGCGGTCTCTTCCTCCCACTCTCCATAGATCTCCCCTGAAACTATCGCCTCCCTGATGAGTCCCAAGGGCCTCTGCTCCCACTCTCTCTTTACCGCCGCGGTATTCGGCGCTCCGTGGTTGAGAAGAGAACGGAGCAGGAACTCCTCCATACGCTTCCACTCTCCGTCCTCGTTGAAACGGGTAAGCAACTCCGTGACGGCTTCGCGAATCCTTTCGAGAACCGGCTTCGCACTCTGCGTGATACTCTCTACCATCTCGTCATAATAGTTCTCCAGTCTCTCTTCGACCTCGTGAAAGAAGGCTTCCTTGTTGCTGTAGTGCCAATATATCGCCCCGCGGGAAATCCCCGCCTCCTTCGCCACGTCGCTGAGGGTGGCCGAGGCGTATCCCTTGCGAGAGAAGACCTTTAGTCCCGCCTGGAAGATCTTCTCCTTCGTCTTCGCCGCTTCTTCTTTGGTTCTCTTCATATTACATACAACCTTGTATGTATGTATAATGCTCAGAGGAAACGATGTCAACTCAGATAGCACAAAAAATCGTTTTTTTCACGAGAACACATATTTCAGCAATTCGTCTCCCGGAGAATTTGCCCGCCCCGGCCCCTTCTTACTATACTGAAGACAGTAAAAGTAGGAGTTGTTATGAATAAGATGCTACTGACCTACACATCGGTTTTTTTTGTATTTCTACTCACGACTATTCCGGCTTTCGGCCGGGAAGGAGGAAGTATGACATTACAGACTTCGGCATTTTCCCATGGAGAGGCTATTCCGCGCGAATACTCATGCGACGGAGACAATGTGTCCCCGTCTCTGCGATGGTCCGATGCCCCCGATGGGGCAAAGAGCTTTGCGCTCATTATGGATGACCCGGATGCCCCGGGCGGCACCTTCGTGCACTGGGTCTACTACGACATCCCCTCGAGTGTGCAGGAGCTGCCGAAAGCTGTGGACAACAAAACGCAGCCCTCCGTAGGGGGCACACAGGGCAAGAACAGTTTCGGTAAGGTGGGCTACGGCGGCCCATGCCCGCCGGGCGGAGAACATCGTTACTACTTCAAGCTCTATGCACTGGATTCGGTCCTCGATCTGGAACCCGGCATTTCGAAGGATGAACTCCTCAGGGCTATGGAGGGACACATCCTCGAGGAAACCCAACTGATGGGTACCTACACGCGATAGAACCGTACGTCTATGTACTCTCCGGGGAGCCCACACTCTCCGGAGAACTCCCCCTCCCCGCGTCTCGATCTACGGCCCTCCTTCTTCGCAGCTCATAGCGCCACTCGTAGCGAAGGGCCGAGAGCAGGCTGAAGACCATAAAGACCATGACCACCGTAAAGGGGAGCGCCGCCACGATGGCCATCCGCTGCAGCGCCTCGAGACCTCCGCTCATGAGGAGAATCATAGCGGCAACCGACTGCAGGATTCCCCACGTCAGTTTTTTCGACACGGACGGATTGAGATCTCCGTTGCTCGTCATCATTCCCAATACGAAAGTGGCCGAGTCCGCCGAGGTGACGAAGAAGACACTGAGCAGCAGGACTGCGATCAGACTGAGCACATTGCCGAGGGGAAGGTAGGTGAACATATCGAAGAGCACAGTGGTGACATCGGTGACCGCCGTCGCAGCAAGATCCACTCCCTGATGCAGCTGCAGATCGAATCCCGTTGCTCCGAAGACCGAGAACCAGAGAAAGGTAAGCAGGGTCGGCACGAGAAGCGCTCCAGAGATGAACTCACGTATCGTACGCCCCCGTGATATGCTCGCCACGAATAGTCCGACGAAGGGAGACCAGGAGATCCACCACGCCCAGTAGAAGAGGGTCCACGACTTGGTCCACTCGTATCCTTCGAAGGGATTGGTCGAGAGGCTGAGGGTGACGAACTGTGAGACGTATTCGCCGATCGTGGTGGTCAGCACATTGAGAATGTAGGAAGTCGGGCCGACGAGGAAGACGAAGATGAGGAGCAGGATGGCGGTAAGAACGTTGGTCTTGCTCAGGATCTGTATTCCCGTATCCAAGCCCGTCATGCTCGAGATGAGATAGAGCACGGTCACCACCGCGATGATGACGAAGGTCGCCGTATCGTTGATCGGCAGGCCGAAGACCGCGTTCAGTCCGCCGTTGATCTGCAGCGCGCCGAGGCCGAGGGAGGTGACGATGCCGAAGACCGTGGCAAAAACTGCGAGAATGTCGATGAGTTTTCCGATTCCGCCGAAGACCCTGTCGCCCAATAAGGGGTAGAAGGTGTTGGAGATGAGCGGCGCCATGCCCCGCCGAAAGGAGAAGTAGGCTATCGAGAGGCTCATCACGATATAGATAGCCCAGGGCTGTATGCCCCAGTGGAAGAAGCTGCGGACCATGGCAAAACTCGCGGCGGCTCCGCTCTCCCCCTCCAGATACTGCGGAGGATTGGCAAAGTGGCTCAACGGCTCTGCCACGCCCCAGAAGATGAGGCCGATACCCATACCGGCGGCAAAGAGCATGCTGAACCACGAGAAGTAGCTGTACTGCGGCTTCTCCGTCTCCTTCCCCAGCTTGATTCGCCCGTATTTGCTGAATGCCAGGTAGAGGCTGAAGACGACGAAACCGAAGGCGGCAAGCAGGTAGGCCCAACCGAAGTGCTCGATAATTGCGCTGTGGATGAGGGCGCTGATGTGGTCGAGCTGAGAGGGTACTATGATACCGAGCAGCACGAACGAGATTACGAGAATGAGCGAGACGACGAATACGGTTGATCCTTTCTTCATGACACACCACCCCTCGAAACCGGCGAGATATCTCTCGGAATAATGAGCACCGAACAGGCGGCGTTGTAGCTCACCTCCTCTGCGGTGGAGCCCAAGACGGGTCCGATACCGCTGACCGTGTCCGCTTTACCGAGGAAGATTACGTCGGCGGCCAGCCGCTTGGCGACCTTTACGATCTGCCTACGGGGCGAGCCGAGGACCTCGATGTGGCGTGCCTCGCTCTCGGAGAGGCCACACCGCTCTCTGAGCTCCTCCATCTGTTCGGCGACCCTGTCACGGCGCTGCTGTTCGACCACCGGATCTGGAGCCCGCTTGCCCACGTAGAGAAAGATCACCTCGTCCGGTTTGAACTCCTTGTTGCGTATGTAGGAGACGATGATGTCCTCCTTCCACTGGAGGGATGTAGCATAGAGCACGCGGTAAGGCTTGTCCTCCGCCGCTCTCCTGCTTCTCTCCTTGTAGACGAATACGGGAATCTCGCTCTGACGGATGACGTCTTTGATATTGCTGCCGAGTATCGCGCGCTTGAGCCAGTTCTTTCGCCGGAAGCTGAAGCCGATGTAGTCCGTCTCGAACTCCGCGGCTGCATGCACGACCTCCAGCTGCACCGAACCGGGCCGTATGGCGGTTTCGGTGGCAAATCCGAGCTTCCCTACCCGTTCCGCAACCGAATCGAGCTTCTGTTTGTTGTGCCGTCCGGTACCGCCCGAGCTCGAACCGACGTGCAGCAGCACGATTTCTTCCGTGCCCAGGGTCTTGATGAACTCACAGACGTTGTCGATTCTCTCCTTCGACTCGTGAAAGTTCAGCGGCATGAGGACTCTCTTCAGCATGCGACCTCCAAGAAAAAAGACTCTACAAAAACGACTCTACTACATGCTTCGTACACTGTGCGCTACATCTTAATCGATATCGGAGACTATCGCAAAAAAGTTTGCCTATAGCTGTCCTTCGCCCACCTTTCCGAATAGGGGGTGAGAAACAAGCCGAGCTCACTCACTATTTCGCAAAATAGTATAAAAAATAACAATATTGTAATAGAGAACCGCGTCAAATGCCTAGTATATTTATCATACTACATGGAAGGAGTAGCATATGAGCAGAGATTCGATAGACCTCCTGATCCTCGGAGGATTTCTCGGGTCCGGGAAGACCACCCTCCTCAACCATCTGCTCGGCAGACTCGAGCAGTACCGCATTGGAGTCGTCGTGAACGACTTCGGGAAGCTCGGCGTCGATGCGAGCCTCGTAGAACATGCCGGCGAAGGAGAAGTGCTAGAGCTGAACGGCGGGCAGATATTCTGCTCCTGCATCTCGGGAAACTTCGTACAATCACTTCAAACACTCTCCGAAAAGCAGATCGACCTCATCCTCGTGGAGAGCTCCGGACTGGCGAAGCCTTCGGCCCTCGCAGATATTGTGCAAGAGGCGCGCCGGGCATCGAAGGAAAAGCTGCGCTACTGCGGCTTCGTTTCGGTCATCGATGCCGAACGAGCCCCGCAGCTCCTCGAAGTGGTAAACGCGGTGGAGGAGCAGATCGTCTATGCGGACCTCATAGTGATCAACAAGACCGATCTCATCTCCGCAGAAGGACTCGGCGATCTCCGAAGGAGAATCGAGACCATGCATCCGGAGGTTTCTATAGTAGAGACGAGACGGGGTGAGCTCTCCCCGGAAGCGCTCCCGCAGCAGCCGCTCAGCCATGAGGCCGACGAACCGTCACAGTACGCGGGTTGGGGAAACACGGGCCGTCCGAAGGCCGTCACATGGTTGCCGAAGGTAACCTTGAGCCCGCGGCAGCTCGAGGAGGCGGTGCGAAAGGTAAGCGAAAGCGCCTACCGAATAAAGGGCTACGTCAGCACAACGGAGGGATTCGTGTACGTAAGCGTCTCGGGTTCTCAGATCTCGATCGAGAAGTGCGAAAAGGAAGGAGCCTCCGCGAAGTCCCAGCGAACACGGCACCAGGCGACGCACGAGAGAGAGATAGCGAATGGCGACACTCCGGGAGAGGGTATACGCGAGGGAATGACCGTGATAGTCCCTCCGCGGATTATTACGAGCAAGCTTTTCGCCCGCGCGGTAGAGGAGGCAACATCACACTGACAGTCCGGTACTGCGTCCGGTTTGCGGTGGCTCGGCTATAGACGAAAAAACTGCAGAACAATACCTAGGGGGTAATAAAAATGAACGGAAAAGAACTGGTAATGGCAACGTTTCGCCACGAAAAAACGGATCGTGTACCATGGGTACCCTTTGCCGGAGTGCATGCGGGAAAACTCATAGGCTCGAATGCAAAAGAGGTGTATACCGATCAGGACAAGCTGATACAGTCGCTTTTAGAAGCGCACCGTCTCTACCGTCCCGACGGACAGCCGATCATGTTCGACCTGCAAATAGAGGCGGAGATACTCGGATGCAAGCTCATTTGGTCGGAGGACGCTCCGCCGACGGTCTCTACCCACCCGCTTGAGGGGGACAAGAACATCCCGGACCGTCTACCGGAGGCGAATGATGGGAGGCTCCCTATGGCGCTCGAGGCGGCGAGGACCCTCAAGAAAGAGGTGGGAGAGAGTACCGCACTCTACGGTCTCTTCTGCGGCCCCTTCACCCTCGCCTCGCACCTGAGGGGGACCAGCATCTTCATGGACTTCTTCGACGACACCGGCTATCTGGATTCGCTGCTCGACTACAGCTCGCAGGTGGCACAGAGAATGGCGAGTCTTTACGCCGATGCCGGCGTCGACGTGCTCGCCTCGGTCGATCCTCTGGTATCACAGATCTCCCCGGCCCACTTTTCCCAGCATCTCAACAAGCCCTACACCGAGCTGTTCGACTACATTAGAGAGCTCGGGAAGACCTCCTCTTTCTTCGTCTGCGGCGATGCTACGAAGAACATCGAGGAGATGTGCAAGACCAAGCCCGACGGAATCTCGATCGACGAAAATATCAACCTGGCCGAGGCAAAGAAGGTCACCGACGAGTACAACGTGGTTATGGCCGGTAACATCCCGCTTGCCACGGTCATGCTCTTCGGCAATCAGCAGGACAACATGAAGATCGTCATCGAAGAACTCGATTCGGTCGACCACCACAACCTCATCCTCTCCCCCGGCTGCGACATGCCCTACGACACGCCGATCGAGAACACCGTCGGCTGCGAACAGGCGGTCCACCAGACCGAACAGACCCGCACGCTGATAGCCGGTTACGAGAAGGAGGCTCCCGACGTAGAGGTGGAGCTGCCCGACTACGACAGTCTCGAGCACCCTTTTATCGAGGTCTTTACCATCGACTCCGACACCTGTGCCGCCTGCACCTACATGTTTCAGTCGGCCCTCGATGCCAAGAAGAAGTACGGCGACGGCATCGACGTGATCGAGTACAAGACCACCAAGCTCGAGAACATTGTCCGCGCACAGAAGATGGGGGTAACCCAGCTGCCGAGCATCTACATAAACGGCGAGCTCAAGTTCTCCTCCATCATCCCCAGCCGCGAGGCGCTGAACAAGGAGATAGATGCGCTGCGTTGAGAATGAGTAGTTTGCAGTAACGGAGATTTTGACCGGACTTATTACGCTTCTCCCGAGAGCGAGCTCTTATTGAGCGTGATATGTCCGGCAATTTTTCGAGCTGTGAATCACAATCTTTTGAATTTCTCTATAAAAGTACCATCTACGATCTCTTCGAAAGCCTCTATGTAGTATCTAGAACCAACATATTCGACTCCGATATACATGCGCTCCCCCGGCAACCTTGCTGCAACTACTAGAGACACTTCACCTTCTTTCTTGTCGTCCGACAGATCGATCTCTTCGAGATACACGTACAATGGAGTCAAATAGGGATAGCTGCGCTCTTTTCGAAAATTCCTTACAAATCCCTCTTTCGAGATCTTGCCTCGCAGCTCAGGGGTGAGCAGCGGATAGATGCCTCGCGGTCTGTTCTCATTCACTGCGCGTATAAACTCTTCCACTCTTTCCTGTGCATGTTCCTCACCAGGTTCTGCACGTGCTGTCATACATCCAATGCCTAATAAAGCAATGAGAACCGTAGGAATCATGATCTTTACAGTTGTGTAAATTGCAGCGCCCTTCATCGTTACTTTTCCTCCCGCGAATACGGCACAGTAAAAGCCGCCGGGAACTCCGCCTTTTTAGAGACGCCGATGAGCACGAGTATGGTCAACACGTAAGGCAGGCTCAGAAGCAGCTGATTGGGGATCTCCACCCCGATGGCCTGCAATCTCATCTGGAGCGCATTCGCAACTCCGAAGATGAGAGCAGCGCCGAGAGCACGAAATGGATTCCAGCGGGAGAAAATAACTACCGCAACTGCGATAAACCCTCTTCCTGCAACCATGTGGTCCATATATGTATTCATGAAGCCGACAGAGAGAAATGCGCCGCCGAGCCCCGCATAAATACCCCCGATCGCTACGCAGATGTAACGGATGAAATTCACGTGTACTCCCTTCGAATCCGCAGCTCTCGGATACTCTCCCACCGCTCTCACCTTGAGTCCGAAGGTGGTCTTCTCTAATATTATCCACGTGAGTATCACCAATGCGAGGGCAAGATACACCATTGCATTGTGACGGAACAGAATCGGTCCCAGAAATGGGATCTCCGACAAGAAACCGAAATGCAAATCGGAGAATGTTTCTATGGTAGGGGGAAGTCCCCTCACACCGAAAATCATTCTGTAGACGAAGGATGCAAGGCTCCCGCCGAGTATGGTGAGCGCCGTGCCTGCAATGACTTGATTTGCCTTTATGGTTATGCTGAGAAAACCCATGAGCATAGAGTAGAGAAGACCGAAAAACATCGAAAAGAGCAGTCCGATGAGGAGGCTTCCAGTGAAGAAGGTTCCGATGAAACTGCTCAACGCACCTATGATCATGATGCCTTCAATACCAAGGTTGAGTATTCCCGATCTCTGCGTGTAGATTTCTCCCAGAGCTGCCAATAGTATCGGTACGCTTATACGTATCGTACCGGCCAACAGGCTCACGAGAAATCCTTCACTAAATACGCTGTCCAACGCTGCTCTCCTTCTTTCTTTCGTAGACCACTTTACTTATCACAAAAATAATAACCAGCCCCTGAATGATGCCGACGAGTGAGTACGGCACACCTTCGAGTCGCTGCATCGAGGAACCTCCAACCGACAGAGCGGCAAAGAAGAGGGAGGCTAAACCGATACCGACAGGATGCAAACCCCCTAAGAGCGCAACTACGATAGCCATACTACCGAGACTTCCGGAGAGGTTCTCCTGTAACCTGTGATGAAGACCAAAGACCTCGACCCAACCTGCGATAGCTGCAAAGGAGGCTGATATCACCATGGTGATAATTACATGCCTCGAGACATTGATGCCACTGAAATGCGCTACATCCCGACTCTCGCCTACCAAGCGAATACGGAAACCGAGTTTTGATCTCCAAAAATAGATTGTAATTGCGAGAGCTATGAGAGCAACGAGCAAGCCGAGATGTAGCCTCGTTCCAGAAATGATAATCGGCAACTTGAGGGCATCTGCAATGATCGGTGTTTGCGGAAAGCCGAAACCTTCGGGATCCATCATCGGTCCATTTACTAGATAAGAAAGTATATACAGCATAATGTAATTGAGCATGAGGGTGGTAATTACCTCGTTCGCATTGAGCTTTGCCTTCAGCACACCCACGAGACTTCCTATCAGCACCCCCCCGACGATTGCTGCTATGAAGGTAAGCGGAAGCAGCATAATAGGAGGAAGGTCCAAATAGATTCCCGCTGCTATTGAGGTAATGGCTCCCATGGTATATTGGCCGTTACCGCCGATATTCCAGATCTTACATCTAAATGCGACGGAGGTGCCCAACGCCATGATGAGAATCGGAATGGTCTTTACCAGTGTTTCAGCCAATTTGTGCTTGTTCCCGAAGGCCCCTCTAAAGAGTGCCCCGTACGCAGCCAGGGGGTTGTGTCCTATCAGTGTCAATAGCACTCCGCATACCACGAAGGCTGAGAATACGGCTATCAGAGGAGGTAATACATTATCGCGAAGTTGTAACTTGTGCCTCAGTAAATGCTTCATGTCTATCTCTCTATCCTCGAACGGACTCCTGCCATCATGAGACCGACTTCCTGCACATCGGTCCGTCTATCGACAATTCCCATTATCTCGCCGTTGTAGATTACTGCAATTCTGTCGGAGAGTTGGTATATCTCTTCGAGATCGGCCGAAACCAATAAAATGGCAGTTCCCTCGGCTTTTTGGTTGAGAATTTGCTGCCGAACATACTCCATTGCACCGACATCCAATCCTCTCGTCGGTTGGTTCGCAATTAATACTCTCGGGTTATCCCCCAACTCTCTCGCAAGTATTACTTTTTGCTGATTACCACCCGAAAGCTTCTTCACCACGACTTGAGAGTCGGTAGTCTTGATATTGAAATCTTCGATCTTTTTCTTTGCCTCCTCATGAATAGCAGCTCTGTAGAGGAGGACCCGTCCGGAGAATCGCTCGGTAAAATAGTTCTTGAGTATGAGATTATCCTCCACCCACCAATTCAGTGCCAGCCCCGAGCGTTGGCGGTCTTCGGGGATGTGAAACACTCCCTTGCGGATATAATCCATAGGCGTCTTCCCGGTCATGGGAGTGGCGTCTACTACGACCTCTCCGCTCTCCGGTTCCCTGAGTCCGGTAATTGCCTCACACAACTCTTTCTGCCCGTTGCCGTCGACTCCCGCAAGGCCAAGTATCTCTCCGGTTCGAATCTCGAAGCTCACATCGGAGAGCACCCTTACCCCCCGGGCGTTGTAGGCGGAGAGTTTTTCCACACGCAGTTTCGGCTCCCCCAGCGCCACACTCTGTTTCTCGAAATTGAACAGCACTTCCCGGCCGATCATCATTCGGGAGAGCTCTTCTTTTGTGACGGAATCATCCATCGCGGAGTGACCTGCATTTTCACCACCTCTCAAGATGGTAACTTCGTCGGTAATCGAAAGAATCTCTTCGAGTTTATGACTGATAAGGATCACCGACTGTCCTTCTTTTTTCAGCTGTTTGAGAATTTCGAACAGCTCCTCGACCTCGGTCGGTGTGAGTACCGCTGTAGGTTCGTCCAAGATCAGTATTTTTGACCCTCTGTAAATTGCACTCAATATCTCGACGCGTTGTTGTGTGCCCACGGATATGTCTCTGATACGTTCGTCGGGATCGACGTCCAGACCATACTTCTTCGAAAGTGCTATTATATCGTTTTTCACACGTTCCTTATCGAGGAAGGGTGCCCGCGTGGATTCCATACCGAGCATGATATTTTCGGTAACCGTCATCGGCTGCACCAGCATGAAGTGCTGATGCACCATGCCGATGCCCAAAGCCATAGCTTCGTTAGGTTCCGAAATCTCATATTCTTCTCCGTCGATGAAGATCTTGCCTGCATCGGGTTGCTGCAGACCGAACAAAATGTTCATCAACGTGGTCTTGCCGGCTCCATTTTCGCCGAGAAGACCGTGTATCGTTCCTCTCTTCAAGATAAACGAAACATCCCGATTCGCTACGGTGGGACCGAAGGTTTTTGTGATATTTTCCAACCGAACCGCCACACTGGTATCTTGCTGCATGGTTACGCCTTTTCGTGGTAATAGACGGTACCGAACCTCGATGAGGTTCGGTACCGCTTCAATATAGAGAATCCATCTCTATTTTTCGAAATGAGGAATCTCGATCGAACCGTCGGCTATTCCCTCTTTAGTCTGCTCTACCTTTTCTTTGACATCCTGCGTAATCTCGTCTGCATAATCGTGGTATGGAGCCATCTCTATGCCGCCGTTTGCAACGGTGAGCCAGTAGAACTTCTCCTCACGACTCTGAAAATTGCCTTCACTGATATCTGTAATGATCTTCTTGATGATGGGGGCCCAATCATACACGATGCCGGATACCATGTTGTCCGGAGCGAGCTCGTACTGATCGACCACGTTCCCCAGGGCCATCTTGCCTTCGGATTTTGCCGCATCGACTACGCCCAGACCGATGCCGTCGCCTGAATGCCAAATAATATCTACACCTGCTTCGTACATCGAAATCGCACCCTCTTTGGCTGCAGCGGAATCACGCCAGTCGCCGGTGTAGAGCTCCTGGATCTTGACATCGGAATTTACCTCTTTGGCTGCGAGCTTGAAGGCTTCGTGACCGCGGTAGATCTCAGATACATCGACACCACCTACCACACCGACCTTATCGGTCTCGGTAAGCAGTCCTGCCAAAGTACCCATGAGATACCCTCCCTGGGCCAACTTGATGTCGTACACACAGGTGTTCTTCCTCGTCTTGAAACCAGTACCGAGTGCGAAATTTACGTTCGGAAACTGCTCCGCCACCTTTACCAGCGGCTCCATGAACTGGAATCCGTGTCCGAAAACCAAGTCATAGTCTTGGGTGGCAAAGTCGCGTATTGCAGGCTCTATATCTGCGACTTCATACACTTCTTCAACGTAGGTAACCGATATACGGTCGCCCCACTCTTTCTCTACCTGTTTCATTCCCTCATACATCGCCTGGTTCCAAGACAGGTCATCGACCTTTCCTGGAAGTATGAGAGCAACCTTCATCTTTCCATCTTCGGATTCCTTCTCTTGAGCACCTCCTCCGAAGATCAGGCCCACTGTCACGAGAGCCAACACTAACACCACACACAATCTCTTTCTAATCATAGAACCTCCTTAATATTTGATCTTTCTCAAAGAAAGATATGCCCTTTCACACGTCATGTCTCCTCGACCAACAATTCGATGATTCGGTGATTCTTCACATCGATCAGTCCCTTGTCCGTCAACCCGAGCTCGGGCACGGTGGGCAGCGAAACAAAGGAGAGACTCATAAATGGTGAGGGTAAGGGACAGCCCAAGGCTTTCGCCTTCTTGTTCATCTCCACTAGACTTTGCATGACTTCGTCCGAATCCAAGAGACTCATCAGTCCTCCGAGCGGCAGAGGAAGTACGCCCTCAGTCTCTCCATTTCGAACTACGCTGAAACCGCCGCCGGCCTTGCCTAATTCTACAGCGGCCTCATACATGTCTATGTCGTTGGTGCCGACGACCACGATATTGTGGTGATCATGGCTTACGGAAGATGCGAGAGCTCCTTCCTTTATACCGAACCCTCTGATGAATCCGACGCCCACATTTCCGTTTTTGCCGTACCGCTCCACCACGGCTATTTTCAAGACGTCATCAGCGGGATTCGCAGAGACCCTTCCCTCGATAACGGAAAGCTCTTCTATGCTCTCGTAGTTGATTATCTGGTCGTTATAAATGTTTATCGTTCTCGCTTTCACCCGCTCCTTCGAGCTTTCCACCGCAAAGTTCTCGGGCCCCAGCGAAGAAGGGAGGTGCACCGTCTTCATCAGCGAATCGGGATAACTGCCGCGTTGTTTCTGCAGCACAGCACCCTTCTCAGCGACCGGCTCCCCTCCTTTAATCACCAACTCAGGAGTAATCCTCTTCGTATCAGGAATAAGCACAATGTCGGCGTATTTGCTCGGCGTGACGGTTCCTATGAGATGATCGATCCTGAAGTGGCGAGCCGCATTGGAGGTGGCCATACGGACCGCATCGAAGAAGGGCAGACCCAAATCTATCGCTTTCTGTACGTTGTAACTAATGTGCCCCTCTTCCTTGATGTCATTCACGTGCTTGTCGTCTGTGCAAAACATCATGTTGTCTGTGGGGAGATTGTGCTTCAGAATGCCATTTACCAAGGCCTCTACGTTTCTTTCGGTACTGCCCTCGCGAACGAAAACTCGGAGCCCGAGACGGAGTTTGTTGAAGAGCTCATCTACCTCTACCGTCTCGTGACAATCCGACAACCCCGCTGCAGCATAGCCGTTGAGATCCTGCCAATCGAGGCCAATCGCATGTCCGTTACAGATCCTCCCCATGTCTTTTGCGGTAATAATCTTCTCCATGTATTCCGGGAGTGGCGGAAGCACCTTCGAAGGGTCGAGTTCGCCCAGACTGACCGTAGCGGCCTCTTTCATGATCTCTGCTACTTCAGCGGCACCCATTACTCCGCCCGTCGTTTCTAGTCCCGGAGCCGTCGGGACTCTCGACGGCACCTCGATGAACATCCTGTAGGCAAGTGCCCTCTTTGCGGCTATGAGCTCTCGCAGACCTTCCAACCCGGCCACATTGGCAATCTCCATGGCATCTACACAGAGAGTGGTAGTGCCCCATGGCGCTATCACCTCGGACAGGGCTTCGGGTGTCAATAGAGTAGTCTCGATGTGCACGTGCGAATCAATGAATCCAGGCAGCGCTATGGCCCCGTTCCCGTCGATTTCTTTTTCGGCATCCACGGAAAAGGCGGGATTTATTGCTGCGATCTTGCCGTGCTTGATCAGAATTTCTCCCTCGTAGATCGTCTCCGTATACAGATCAGCTATCCGGACATTCTTCAGAAGCAGATCCGATGGTATCGTCCCCCTCGATGCTTCTACTAGCTCTACAGCCTCTTGTACACTCTGTCTCATCTGATGCCTTCTCTCCTCATTGCAGGCTCTTGCGACTGCAGCTGTTCCTGCAACCCTTGCACTGCGAGAACGATCTGTTCGGGAGTAGCCGGGTTCTTCAATGAGCTCCTGATCCTATGCTTGCCTATCGATTCGATGGCATCGCGGATGGCGAAGAAGGTTGCAAGTCCATACAAAAGCGGAGGCTCTCCGATACCCTTTGAACCGAATATGCTCGCGTGCACATTCTCCGAAGGAATGAGCTCTACATGGAGATTTTTCGGTAGATCACTGAAAGCCGGCACCTTGTACGTCGACATCGTGTCGGCCAAATTCTTTCCCCGTCCGTCTACTTTTATCTCCTCCATAGTGCAGAGTCCGTAGCCTTGAGTAAAACCGCCGATGATCTGTCCGCGATCTACCCTCTCGTTGAGAATCTCTCCTCCTTCGTGCAACAGGAAGGCATCAAGAATCCGGGCCTCTCCTGTGAGAATATCCACCTCGGTCCTTACGAGCGAGTGACCGAACACAAAGTAAGAGAAGGGAGTTCCCTTGCCGGTCTTCTTGTCGAAGAAGAGCCCGGGTGTCGCATAGTGAGCCTGTGCACCTAAATTGTAACGGTTGAAATAGCAGTAATCCGCAAGTTCTTCGAAACTGTGAAGCAAATCTTCGGCTCTTCTGTCCCACCAAGTATCGTGCGCGAACTCAATACCCTCCGGCCAGGGAGTCAGATCGTAGCGCTCCTTCAGGAACTCGGCACCGGCTTTTTGCAGCTCGGTCTTTATTTTTTCAGCTGCAAGGTGGGCTGCATATCCATTGATATCGGTGCCCGATGAAGCAGCGGTCGAGGCCACACTTCCGATTCGTTTGCTGTTTGTACTCTCGTTTCTGATGCGAGACATGGATATGCCGAGGGTCTTCGCGACTATGTGGGCAACCTTCGTGTGCAACCCCTGTCCCATCTCTACACCGCCGTGACTTAAACTCACGCTTCCGTCCGCATACACCCACACCAGTGCATTCCCCTGATTCAAGAAGGTAGCGGTGAAGGCAATTCCGTACTTGATCGGCATAAAACCTATGCCTCGTTTTCGGTACGGGTGTTCTGCATTGAACTCTTCGTCTTCTTTCTTCAAGCCCTCGTAATCTGCAACACTCAACAAGCGGTCTTGCAGCCTCTCCGAACTCACCTCATAGACCTTCTGCCCATAGGGGGTAGACATACCATCCTTGTAATAATTGATTCTCTCGACTTGCGCTCGCTCTTTTTGCAGCTTGTGAGCAATCTCTTCGATTATGTACTGACGTATGAATGCGGCCTGGGGAGCGCCGAATCCGCGAAATGCGGTATTTTCCGGCAAGTGGGTCTTACACCCCCTTCCGATGATCTTCACATTTTCGTAGGAGAAGGGGCCGTCTACCCCCAGCATAGCTCTTTCGACAATAGGGATGGTGAAATCTTTGTATGCTCCCCCGTTCGCATTCAGTTCTACATAATAAGCATGGATTTTTCCCTCGTCGTCGAAACCTACTTTGTACTTCGTCTTGAAGGGATGTCGTTTACCGGTCCACTCCATGTCGTCTTTTCTAGACAGTATTACCGATACGGGCTTACCGCTCAAAGCACAGCCGAGACAGGCCATAGCGGCCCACATGGTACCGCCGCGTTCCTTGCCGCCGAAGGCTCCCCCGACTCTCATCAGCTCGACCTCTATTTCCGAGTTGGCTACGCCCAGCACATTCGCACATACGCCCTGTACGTCGGAGACGCCCTGCGTCGCAGAATAGACCTTTATTCCCTCTCCGTACTCGGGTACCGCTAAAGCCCTGTTCGTCTCGATATAGAGGTGCTCCTGTGCTCCGGATTCGATCGTACCCTCCACAATAAGGGTAGAGCTCTCGAACCCCCTATCGATATCTCCTCGTTCCACCACGAGAGGTTCTCCCAATAAGGACCCTTTCTCCAGAGCCTCGTCTATCGTGAGGATTGGTTCCAGTTCCTCGTACTCTACCTCTACGAGCGAAGCGGCGTATTTGGCCGCCCGCGCACTTCGTGCGACGACCATGCCAACCGGCTGACCGATGTAATTTACCGTCTCGTAGGCAAAAAGCGGTTCCTCTTCCCTCTCTTCGACTCCTATTCCGTTGTTACCCGGAATATCCCGGGCCGTGTAGACTGCTTCTACCTCATCTGTCTCTTCGGCCCGCGATATGTCGATCTTTTTTATAAGCCCATGGGCAATCGGCGAGGAGACCGGATACGCATGGAGCATGTCCGTATGAGAGATACCGTCGCCGGTGTATTTCGCCTTACCGGTAACCATAGCTTCCAGACTCAATTGTCTCGGGACCTCTTCCTTCCGTTCAGACTTCTGTTCGCTCATGACAATTAACCCTTTTCTTTCCCAAAGAATCTCAGAAAATGTTTCCTCAGCTGATTTTTCACCAGGGCCCTTCTGAACTCGGCACTTCCCCGGATATCATCAATAGGACTGATCTCTCTTACCGCGCTCTCGGCAATAGCGTCGATATCGAGATCATCCACTGAATAGGAGAGGATTTTCTCTGCTGTCCTTCGCAACAAGAGGGGGACGGGCGCGGCGCCGCCGATCGCTATGCTGCACTCGGTAATGGAAGGGCCTTCTCTCTTGATACGGCACGCGGAGTTCACCGTTGCAATATCGACGGCCTTTCTCTTCGAGCTCTTTATAAACGATACGAAGTCGCCCTCAGGTATCGGCACTTCCATGGCTCTAATGATCTCGTGTATGTCGATTGCAGTCTTACGGTAGCCGACAAAGAAATCCTCGATCGGAATCTCTCTTTCCCCCTGAGGTGACCAGGTAATCACACGTGCACCGAGCCCGAGCATGAGTACATTGAAATCACCGATCGGTGACGCATTCGCAACATTTCCCGCAATGGTTGCCACATTACGAATTTGGCGGGAAGCGACCGTTTGACCGATTTCCCGGAAGATCGGTATCCGGCTGTGGATCTCCTCGTGCTCTTGCACCGTCTGAACCGTGTTCAGGGCTCCCAACCGTATGGTTTCGGTGTCGACTTCGATTTCTCTGAGCTCATCTATGAAGCTCAAATCAACGATTGCCCCCGGTACCATTTTCCCGTGGTTGACGCCCACAACGACATCGGTACCGCCGGCGAGAAATGTAAAACCATTCTCTCTGCGCCGATCACCGTTCGAAAGGATGGTGCCGAGCTCCTCCAGGCCGGCGGGCACATGGTATGCAGTCGTCACCGGGTATGAGGTCTCGCGGCTCTTGAATACCTTTCCGCTGTTCCTGTGGCTCTTGAGCTCTTCCTCTACACTGCGAAAGGCTTCGGGAACGATCGACGATTTCTCCGTGTGCACATCATCTCTGACTGCATGTGCAGCCTTTTCTATACCTTCGTATCCTGTGCATCTGCAGATATTCCCCTCCATGGCCAGGGAGATCTCCTCTCCT
This sequence comes from uncultured Spirochaetaceae bacterium, assembly GCA_964346645.1. GTDB lineage: Bacteria > Spirochaetota > Spirochaetia > DSM-16054 > Sediminispirochaetaceae > CAYFVU01. Next base: position 38,425 of record CAYFVU010000019.1, read on the forward strand.
GTGGGGGTTGGATTGCCCGCAAACAGCGCGAAAAGCGACATCACCATACCTGGAGTGCAATAACCGCACTGAATACCGTTATTCTCTATGAGCTGCCGTTGGATAACATTCAGATCTTCCGGCTCGCCCACACCTTCTACGGTAATGAGGTGTGTTCCCTCCAATTTGGCTGCCGGATAAATGCAGGAGGCTATGGCAGAATAGATGAATCTGTCGTCATCCCATCTTCCTACGACGACGGTGCAGGCGCCGCAATCTCCTTCCTCGCAGCCCCTCTTTGCTCCGAACAGGCTGAATCGGTTGTGCAGCATATTCAGCACGGTTTCGGAGGGTTCCACCTGGATTACCTTTTCCTCACCATTCAGAAAAAACCGTATAGTACTCGGTACTTCCATACTGATACTCTTCCTCATATATTGGTTTCTTGGTTATTTGTATCTTGATGTCTATATACATCTTGCTGACGGATAGTGCTCATCTTGACAAACTCCGTATCAAAATATGCATCTACGGAAATTACCGGTGTATTTTTCGTGGTGTAGTACACGGACTGCAGATACAGGAGCGGTTTCGTAAGCGTATAGGCATTGATATTTATGTACTCCTGAGCGATAGAGGCATCGGTAGCAGAAAATTCCACGATGTCGTGTGAGACGATGATTCCGCTCGTTTGACGCAGGTACTCGAAGGTGGAGTGTACCAGTTCTTCATCCAGAATTTCCCCATTCACGAGTTTGCGAGGGAACACATCGCGGCAGAAAATCGCAGGAAAGGAATCGGCAAAAAAGACCTTCTTTACTTCCACGACTATCTCATACGATTCGAGTCTCAAAGCCTCGGAGAACTCCTCTCCGGCCTCGAACTTCTGAACGGCAATCAGCTTTACTCCGGCATCGTAGCCGCTTTTCTCGATAGCCTGTTCGAACTCCACCGCGGGACTGAGGGGAACCTTAATGCGGAGGGCGTTGTGATTTATGATCGTGCCCTTGCCTTGAATTTTGAAGATGAGCCCCTCTTTCTGCAGTTCCTGAAGAACATCTCTCAACGTTACCCGACTTACCCCTAACTTGTCGGATAGCTCGTATTCGCCGGGCAGAAGAGACCTCCCATCTTTGTCGATTTCTCTAATCAGTTTCAGTAGAGTCTTTCTGATCTCCTTTTTCACCGACAGATTCGGAACTGGTGATATTTCCACTGGAGGCTCCCCTTTTCGAAGATGTATGACGTATTCTATTAGTTGTCATACATCTTACATATTTCTGAGGGTAGATTATTTAACTCGTGCTGTCAAGTTTTTTTCAAAACAGGGAGATTCAAAAATCAATGATTTTTGAATCTCAAGAGCGTGGAGATTTCATGCGTCGCACCATCTCCACCGTCCAGTCGCTCAGCTCGGAGATGCTCAACTCCTTCATCGAGCGTACGTAGCTGTGGAGGGTGTCGCCGATCGGCCGGGACCATTTCTCGGGTATCGAAGCGCTTTTGCCCATGACGCCGAGGACGGTCATAATCTGCGCCGCGTTGCAGTCGACGTCCTGCCCCTCCATGGAGACTATCCGCAGCGTTTCGTCGAAGTCCCCGTTGCCGAACCAGAGGGCAATAACCTCCGCCGCCGCGTTCGGGTAGGCGTGCACCCAGTTGTAGCGCTCGTACTTCTTCTCGCAGGAGCGCCAAGCTGCCTCCCACTCGTCGTTGTCTCTGCACTGCTCGAGTGCGGTGTCGATCACCGATCGGTACTCGCTCGATGCGGGAATGAGCGAAGCTGTCTCTTGCACGAGTCCTCGCACATCTCGGCGAACGAAGGAGAGAGAGACGAGCAGCGCATTGAAGATCTCTCCAAGTATGCCGTTGCCCTCGTGGGATATCTCCCCGTCCATCCAGGCGAGCCTCGCGGCCTCCCGCGGGTCGGCCGGCGCGAGCATGCCGCAGACGGCTCCCCTCATCTGCGCGCCGATCCACTCGGAGAAGGGATTACCCACGCGTCCGCTTTCGGGCGGCATCACCCCCGCAGCGATGTTCTCCAGGGCGATCCACTCCGCAGACCATCCGAAGGGAATCAGCGCGTTCCACCAGAGGGCGATCTCGCGCGAGCCCAGCTCCGGGCCGTGGGCATCGACCGCCTTTAGGAGGGCGAGCTCGTAGGTAATGTCGTCGTTCACGGTGCTCGGCGGGTAGACGTAGCCGTCGACCTCCCCGAAGGCCTCCCGCAACCGGTCGGTCGTGTAGCCCTCGAGCGCAGTGCCGTGGGCACCGGCGAGTATCTGGGCGAGCCATCCGGCGTAGATCCTGTCCCGGAAATCACCGCTCTCGATGTCGACCGCCGCATCGCCGCCGGCGCGGCCCGTAACGGTGTGGGCGCCTACGCCGGCACTATTTCCGGCGCCACCGCCGTCAGCCCCGTAGGCGGAAAAATCGACATCCCGCAGGTACTCATCGTAGGAATTGTAACGGCGGAATCTCCAGTAGGCAGAGCTCTCGTCCTTCACTGCGGCACGGAGAGCTGCCCGCAGCTTCGTGTGTACGCGTATCAGCTCGGTATCGTCCCCCGCCTCGAAGGCTGCATACCCCTCATCGATGAGCTCGGCCCAAGCCTCGACCCTCATACCGCGGTTTTCCAGAGCCTGCACCGCAGCTACGGCAAGATGCTCCGGAGCACCGGAGCCCGGAACCCGGGCGTCCCACCAGAGACGCACCTGCGCAGACTGGAACTGCTCGAGCTGGGCCATCATCTCCCAGCTCCTATCCTCCTGCTGCCCCTCCGGCGGCACTGCCTTACTGAGCGTCTCGTGTTCTATCTCCCAGGCTCGTCTCTTATCCACTCTTATCATGACTCGTACCTCTGCATGGGGGCTCCGTCGTCCCTTCGTATGATCCTCTCCGCCGCCTCCTTCGAAGCCTCGAAGAGCGAGAGACTGCTGTTCGATGCCGCCCCCAAGAGGGTTCCCGTGTAGACATCTTCGGGGGTGAGATTCTTCTCGT
>CAYFVU010000020.1:0-1464 GCA_964346645.1 uncultured Spirochaetaceae bacterium
CTGAGGGCGTGAGCTGCGAAAAAAAATGATTTGCCATATCTATGACGGTAGAGTAAAATTGCACAAAATGTGATAAGGAGCGATTTTCTATGCGTACACAGTTCATACTTCTGCTCGCGTTTACTCTTCTCTTCGCTATAACCGGCTGCACCTCCATTCCGGAGCCCTCTCACGAAGACGACACACTGCTCATCATTCCGCTGCAGAATCAGATCAAGAGTGAGAGCAACCTCTACGGCCACTATGTTTTGACTTTGAAAGACTACGAGAGTGATGAGCGGGTCTCACAGGTAGGCCTCTCTCCGGACGATGAGTACGAGATGGTAAGGAATCTGAAACCGGGAACGTACTATGTCTCAGGGTACCACTTCCGCTACGACAGCGGTAAGAGGGGATCGAAGGCGGAATTCGCCAAGGAACGTTTTCCCGTGAGCCTTGAGCCCGGCACCCTCACTTTGTCTCCCACCGTATTCGGCAATCATCAGAACCAGAATAAAAAAGGCAACTATTGGATGAGGTTCTACGGTGCCTATCCGGATGATATCGAAGAGATACACGAGAAGCTCCTCGAAACCCTCGAGAAAGAATACCCGGAGAAGATAGCCGCATGGGATATTGCAGCTCCACAGGAGGTCTCACGCAGATTTCCTTTCGAGTTCCAGGATGTGCTCACCGGTCGGACCGTTTCTTCCTCTCAGCTGGAGGGAAAAGTGCTCGTAATCGATTTCTGGGCGACATGGTGTGGACCCTGCCTCAGCGAGCTTCCCCACATGCTCGAACTCTACGAAGAGTACCGGGACCGTGGAGTCGAGTTCATCGGGATAAGTCTCGATAAGAACAGCGAAGATTTGAAGTCCTTTTGCGAAAAGAGAGGCATTACCTGGCCTCAGCACTGCGTAGACGGAAAGACGTGGGACACGGAGTTGAGCAGGAAGTGGGGAGTCCGTTCCATACCTACGATGTTCGTGATAGATCGCCGCAACCGAATAGTCTCTACCGAGGCGCGAGGTAGACTCGAAAGCCTCATCGAAAAGACCTTGGCGCAGTAGGGGAGAGCTCTATTGCGCCGGTGGGGCGGAAAGAAATGAGCAGGGAGATTTTCTCAACGTGATCCGGCACTCTGCTCCGGGTAGAGGCTGAATCCTTCGGCTCTATAGCTGCGGAAGCCTCGGTAGGAGCCTGCATCTTCGTCGTCGATTACGATCTCCCGGACCACGCGGGCCGGCTGTTCGGGAGTAGCCTCCACGATGCGGGCGGAGATCTTCATCTTCCGCACCCGCCCCTGCTCGAAGTCGAAGATCTCCGTCGCCACTCCCTCCAGGTTCCTCGTGATTCCACCGAAGCAGACGAGTCGGTTGCCACCCGCAAGATAGTCGGCATCGCCGATAAAGGGGGCATAGAGCTCGCTGCCCCGCTCCCGGCCGTACTGCCAGACCTGCCGAACCGTCCCCTCCTCCTCGTCGA
>CAYFVU010000020.1:1564-39358 GCA_964346645.1 uncultured Spirochaetaceae bacterium
CCCCGCTCCCGGCCGTACTGCCAGACCTGCCGAACCGTCCCCTCCTCCTCGTCGATTTCATACTCCACGGCCCGTGAGTAGTTCTTCTCCGCAGGCAGCGGACTGACGTATGAACGCTTGTTGCCGTTGTCGAAGAGGAGGATGCGCGAGTGGTCCTCCGGATGGAGCATCGGCGCATGCTGACCCCACTGCCACTCGAAATCTTTCCCCTTCGGCTCGAGGAGGTAGGGAGCGTACCGGGTGCTCCACTTCTCATGGTTGCCGAGGATCCAGACCAGCTCGCCGCTCTTCCTGCCGACCTTTATCAGGGCGCTCTGGTCTCTGCCCGAGACGATGAGGGCATCGTCCTCTTCGTCGTAGATGACCGCATTCAGGTGGAGCCAGTCGGCCTCGTCGAGATTCGCCGGCTGGACGGGACGCTCCGGATCGATGATCTCCCTGAAGTCCCAGTTGTCGACTACTTCGCCGGTCGCCCTGTCTATTTCGACCACCGCATCGTAGAACGAATCCTCCGCCGAGCTGAGGGCGAGAAAGTTCCCGTTCGGCAGCTCGCAGGCGTCGTGGTGGAGACCACGGGGTACCTCCCAGCTGCTGCCGGTCGGTCTTCCGAGCATGTCGATCTCCACGATCGACTCACCGCGCTGTATCATCATCTTACCGTTGTGTAAACGGCGCAGCAGATGGCCGTTGTCGCCGGCGTAGTACCAGCGCACCCGACCCTCCCCGTCTATGACGCACGGCAGTGCCGTGTAATTGCCCTTCTCGTCGTACCGTCCAAGGTGCAGGAGGAGCATGTCTGCGGCGACTCTATCGGGGAGATGCGAGTGAATCTCGAAATCCGGGAAGAGAGACGGCAGGGGATTCGTACGCAGGAGTTTCGAAACAATGTACGTAATACCCGTGTCGGTAGTGACGACAAAAGTGACCCTATTGAGCGCATCGGGAAAGAGTCCGAGGACCGGTATCCGATGGGTACTCCCATGGCTCAAGACGGGAGAAAGCAGTTCGGCCCTGAGAGGCATCTCTCCGTCCGGCTCCTGTGCCTCGGCCTGTGTTTGTGACACACTCTCCCCTTGACCTATCGAGACGGCAACGCGTACCGTCGCAGGCTCTCTGGTATAGACGAGCGCTTCCGCGGCAAGGGGGGCCTTATCGGCGAGCTCGAGCGAGATGCGGACGGGTTTAGTACCCTGATAGATGAGATAGGAGAGGCTCACCGCCGCCGCGAGCAGCAGGATAAAGAAAACGGGGGCACGGGATACCAGCTTTTTGATCTCACCCTCCTCTTTTGGAGCTGTACATCTCTCTTAGAGATCTTAGAGATACACTTTGGTTGGACATACTCAATCGGGCATACACCGCCCGACTTGAGCCCACTGTACGGTGACTCGTCTTTCTTTGTCAAATAGAGGGAGCCCCATCGCAGTCAGGCGTGCTGCTATACTTGACCTTTCCGCCGCCAAATTCCACTATAGCAGCACCATGAACGTGCGGCTCATCTACAAGGTACTCTCCCTCTTCCTGCTCGTCATCTCGATCTTCATGACCATTCCCGCCGTAGTGGCGTTCGTTTACGGTGAGTACCACCTCATCCCCGACTTTCTCATACCCGCTCTCATCATATCCAGCCTGAGCACCCTCGGCTTTCTGCTCATCAAACCGGAGAGCTCGGGCCTCCTCGCCCGGGACATATTTCTTCTCGCCAACCTCACGTGGGTCAGCGCCATCCTCATAGGATCGATCCCCTTCATCACCAGCGGCGAGTTCTCCTCGGCGGTGGATGCGATCTTCGAGACGGCCTCCGGGTTCACCACCACCGGGGCATCGATCCTCACCGACATCGAGGAGCACGCACGCGCCATCCTCTTCTGGCGTTCGATGACTCACTGGCTCGGTGGCATGGGCATCATCAGCCTCGCCGTGGCGATATTTCCGCTGCTCGGTGTGAGCGGGCTGCAGCTCATGCGCGCGGAGATGCCCGGGCCGGATGTGGAGAAGTTGACCCCGAGAATCACGCGGACGGCCCTCATCCTCTGGCTCATCTACCTCTCCTTTACCGCCCTCGAGACGATCCTCCTGATGCTCGGAGGCCTGAATCTCTACGACGCCCTCACCCACACCTTCGGCACCCTTGCAACGGGCGGATTCTCGCCGTACAACAACAGCATAGCCGCCTTCGACAGCGCCTTCGTCCAGTGGGTCATCACCGTCTTCATGCTCGCCTCCGGCATCAACTTCGTCCTCCACTACCGCCTCTTCACCGCTCAGTTCAAGCACATCCGACGAAACAGCGAGTTCCGCGCCTACTTTATGATCTTCGGCTCCGCCACCCTGCTCGTCACCGTCGCCCTCCTCCACGGGGGGGTCTACGGCTCGATCTTAGAGAGCCTCCGTTACGGCGCCTTTCAGGTCGCCTCCCTCATGACAACTACCGGCTATGTCACGGCGGACTACGAGCTCTGGCCGAGCTTCGCGAAGGCTATCCTCTTCGCAATGTTTTTCGTCGGCGGTAGCGTCGGTTCGACCGGCGGCGGGATAAAGGTGATGCGGAGCCTGACTCTGGCGAAGCAGTCTCTTACCGAGCTGAAGTATCTGCTCTACCCCAAAGGGGTCTTCCGCACCCATATAAACGGGAGCCCGGTAAACAAGATCTTCGTCTACTCGATTATCGGCTTCGTCTTTCTCTACTTTCTCATGCTGCTGATCACCACCGCGGTCGTGGCCACCTCGGGCTCCGATCTAATCTCGAGCTTCTCCTCCGCCCTCGCCATTGTCGGAAACGTGGGACCGGGTTTCGGGGCGATCGGACCTACGCAAAACTACGCTGCATTCCCCGATTACGTAAAGCTCTGGCTGAGTGCCGCGATGGTCATCGGGCGTCTGGAGATCTACACAGTCCTGATCGTCTTCACGCCCATCTTCTGGCGGCGTTGAGTGGAGAGACGGCACCTGCGACAGCCGCGTAGGCCCGCCTCCCCTTTCCTACCGACTATTTCTGCGCGCCTGACTCCACCTTCTCGATAAGCTCACACATCAGGCAGAGATCCGGTTTGGTGGTTTGGGCTCCGCAGCGCCGGCAGTGACGGATCTCCCGCTCCTCTCGGGAAACGGCGATGTCGGGGTGGATCTTGTCTATAAAACCGAAGTAGAACGAGCCTTTTACGCCGGGTGAGTGGTTATCTGCCTCGTGCATCAGCTCTTTGTGAAAGTGGCTCCGCACGTCGGTGGCGTGGGGACAGGTCAGACTGCAGTAGGCGATATCGTTGACCTCGGCGTAGAGACGAAGGTCGCGATCGGTAAGCCGCACGAGGGGCTTCGCCTTGCGTGCCATTCCGGGCTCTGCCGGCAGCACCGGGTACTGCTTGCGGATGTACTCCTCCTGGCCGTGGAGCAGGTTTCCGAGGAGGAAGGAGGTCTCGTCGTCCAGGTTGTGGCCGGTGAGTAGGGCGGCGCAGCCCATCTCGAGGGCCATCTTGTTGAGGTGGTATCTCTTCGAGGTGCCGCAGAGCGAACAGGGAGGCATGTGGGTGTGAGCGAGGACGGTCTCGAAGTCGTACCCGACCAGCTCTTCGAAGGGGAAGATGCGCACATCCAGACCGTGCCGCGCCGAGAAGTCCTCCACCGCACGGCGCGAGGCAGCGGAGAACTCGCCGAAACCGTTGTCGAAGTGGACCGCCTCTACACGATATCCGAGTGAGGTGAGGATGTGCCAGGCGGCCATGCTGTCCTTTCCGCCGGATACGGCGAGAAGCAGGGCTTCCTCCTTCTCGAACATCCGGTACTTCTCGATACTGCGCTCGGTCTGCCGCCGGATGTGCTCGATGAAGTGGGGAGTGCAGAACTTCGTGTTGTGTCTGGGTATGGAGATCTGCGCCGGCCCCCTGCAGACGGTGCACTTCATGACCTGAGCCGCTCCTCTATCTCCTCGAGCTCGCCGACCGTCCTGTCGGACAGCCGTTCGAGCAGGCGGTTGCGCAGATCGAGGCGTGTGCTGCCGCGCTCCGGCCGCACTCCCTTGTCGTTCTTGTTCAACTTCCTGTTGCGGTAATAGAGGTCCATGTCCACGAAGCGGTTCCCCTTGTCGTCGTACTCGAGGGCCATGAGAATGGACTTGATCGTCTCCGGCTTCTCCAGGGTAAAGAGTCTCACCTGGTAGGCGAGTACCGATAAAAGGGCGAGGGCGTGGTCCTTCGTCCAGGTCTCGCCGAGCACTAGCCCGACGTCGAGGTCGGAGAGAACGAGCATGAGCCTCCGGTAGTGCTCCTCGTAGTGATCGGCAGCATCGTAGATGTTGATTCTGACCTCGTACCAGAGCTTCGCGTCGGGGCTGCCGGTGATAAAGTGGATCCCCCTGCTGCGCAGATCCCAGTAGAGCAGGTGCACGGGTCTGCGTATCAGAAGCGGCGCGTGGTGGATGTCCTCGTAGGCGAGCGCCTTGCCGAGGGAGGCCTTGGTCAAGAGGAGTATGGTGTCCTCCGCCTCTCCGTCGTGGATCGCATCGGCGAGCTCCATCGGGCGCGCATCCATCCGCTCCTCGAGCTCGCCGGTCACATCCTCCGGCTCGCCGACCACCCGCAGCAGGATGAGCCCGGGTCCGAGATGCGAGTTTTCCACCTCATGATGAAGCTTCGATTGAAAGAGCATGCTGAGGATATAGGAGGGATCGAACCTCGAGTGGATGATCGTCGAGGCATCGGAGACGCTGGTCTTCACGATCCCAGGCACCGTAATGAAGATAATTGTCTCGGCCTCGGCCGCTTCGGTAACGGCCTCTACGAAGCTCTTCTGCTCGCCTCCGTGCACTTCGGTGAGGTAGGAGACGATCTGTTCGGGATGGCCGGTCCTCAGAAAGAGCAGTCCGGGCCCCTTGCGTAAAAACACCATACAAGACCTCCTTGCGTTTCATTACACATCATAGTACCGCAAGCTTTCGGGTCATGCATCTGCCCGGGCCGCGGTTATAGGCCTATTTTCGGCGGCAACAACTTGCGCGCGTTGTCCGTGCCCGCCGGATAGGGCAGCCTGACCACTTCTCGAGTGACGAGCGATATGATGTGGATCGAGAAGAGCCCATTGAAATAGGGTAGCTCGCTCACCGTATCCGGCGCATGGCCGAACAAGATCAGATCCGGCGCTCCTCCGGTCCGGACACCCTCCCTATCTGGCCGGTCCACCTCCACGCCGGACCGGTTTCCCTCACCCGGCACACACTCGTGGGTCAGGTAGACGCGCAATTCTCCCATGTCGCAGAGCGATGAATCGTAGACTATTCGGCTGCGCCCCGCCGCCGTTTTTACGGTCTCATAGTCATCGTGGTTGCCCATCACGTAGTAGATCTCACCCGCCTCCAGGGCTTCCACCGCCTGCACGAACTTTATGACCTTCTGCCGGTACTCGTTCAGGTGCGACCTGCTCTCCTCGAGCTTCAACTCATCGGCGATGTCCCCCGTGTGCACGAAGTAGTCCGGCTCGAGCTTTTTTATGAGTCGCCGAACATAGGGGTAGATCTGACTCGGCGTGTCGCTCACGTGCAGGAGCAACGGCCGGGCCAGGGCAGAGACCCGGGAGGGAAGATATGGGATGTCGAAGGCGCCCCAGAAGCGTTCGACCGTCCACTCGAGGAAGGACTTAAGGCTGCTCATCGAGGCGCTCCGCCCGCGGATATGTGCTGCGTAATCTTCTCCGGCTCGCTGATCGTTCCGGGCCGCTGTTCCATAACACAAGGGTATTCCAAAACAGTCTCGTATGCAATTATACTCGATGCATCCTCCACGGCGGTATTGTCCCGTTCCATCGCCGCTTGGTATAGTAGCTCAATCATGTATGCGCAAATATGCAATGCGGTAAAGAAACGAATCAACGGATTACCGGCTCGGCGCCGAAGTCGCGTCCGCCCCGGTAATTCACTCCCCTTTGATCTCTCATTCGGTCCCACTATCCATCTCGTTTTCTGTTTCACCCTGCTCTCCCTCCTCGCTGCGGCGAGCTCCTGCAGTCCCGCAAGAGACTCCGGAGACACGGACGGCGCAGTTACGGACAGCTCCGACCGCAACGGAGTACAGGTCGAGGGGGCTCCAGCCGAAGGTCATTCCGGTACAGGAACCTCAGGCGTTGCAACACGACAAGTCCACCCCGAGTTCGATATCACCTTCGAAGAGCTCGAGAACATACTCTCGCAAGAGCCCGAGCCTGTTCGCAGGGCGGTTCGCGCCCGGCCCGAATACTTCCTCGAGCTCGTCGACCGCACGCTCGACCTTCCCGAGGAGCTCTACGTGCTCGTCGACAAGAGCCATGCCCTCCCGGAGAGCTACCGCCCCTCCGATCTGGTTGAGCTGGCGGCATATCCCCGCATCCGGATAAACCGCGATTCTCTCGAGCTCTCCGCCCTATGCATGCCGGACCTGCTCGCAATGAACGAAGCTGCCCGCGCCGACGGGGTAAGCCTCGTACTCTCGAGCGCCTTCCGCAGCTACTCATATCAGAAGAGCCTCTATGAGGGCTACGTGGCAAAACACGGCAAGGAGGAGGCTAACCGTTTCTCCGCCGTCCCCGGAACGAGCCAGCATCAGCTCGGCACGGCCATAGACTTCGGATCGATCACCGAGCGGATCGCCTCCACCCCCCAGGGCGAGTGGCTCGCCGAACACGCGTGGGAATACGGTTTCTCCCTCTCCTACCCCAAGGGAATGGAGGAGACGACCGGCTACAAGTGGGAACCCTGGCACTTCAGATACGTATCGAGAACGGTAGCCAGACTGGAGCAGGAGTTCTTCGACGGAGTGCAGCAGCACATGACCGAGTTTCTCCACCGTCACGAGAAGCAGCTGAGAGAGGAGGGGCTTTAGTCCCTATTCGACTCCTCGCCGAACTACCCCCATGAAACACGGCAGAAGCTCCCTCGCCCCCCGGTAACGAGCCACCTCACCGCTTCCCGTCCGCAGGAGAAAGAACGAGGAGTCGCCCCCGTCGAGATTGATGGCATCCCAGGCTCCGGCACGGAGGAGAAGCTCCGCGGTTTCTCTCGATGTGAGCCCGGGGCGAAAGAGCCCCTCACCCTCCACGACGCAGAGGAAGAACCGCCCTCCGTCCCGCGATATTCCCACCGCCGTACGTGCGTGCCGTTCTCCGTGAATACCGATGTTCTCCCCTTCCCGCACGATCGGGAGGTACCCGCCCACGGCCCATTCAATGTCCGCCGCCGAGGCGGGCAGAGCTCGGGCACGCAGCACCTCGATCCGCCCGCCACTTGTCCGTTGCATCATTCCCCAGTCTCTCTCTTGACTGGAGTAGTGTGTTCCACCGGAGACCCACACCCCCACCGGATCCATGATCCATCGCCCTGCCTCGAAACGGTAACGAAACGGCGTTCCGTTCCAGAGCGCCGCCACACGCGCTTTCTCCCGCTCACGACCCATACGACCCGCACCCAGAGAGGCGCCTGAGGCGAAGTCGGTGTTCAACAGCTGCTCCGGTACGGCACCCTCCTCGAAGGGAGGCGGCACCACGATGCTGAGCTCGGGAGAGGAGAGATCTATACGCAACAGGTGTACCGGAGGCCGGGCACCCTCTGCTTTCAGAAAGAGGTAATCGAGGCCCTCCTCCACCCTCTGCCATTCCTGCTCAACGCCCTCCGGCTGCGCATCGAGCTCCACGAGCTCTTCGCGGCCCGCTAGGCCCATGCCGAGGTGGGCACATCCGCTCGAGAGAAGCAGGAAGGAGAGCAGGATGAGAAGAACGCATATGCGCCTATCGGCTCTAAACTCACTCATGTCTGTTCGGCTCCCACCTTCGAGAGTAGCGCAGAGTCCGCCGCGTGTACACACGGCGCCGATGCAAGGGAAAAAGTACCGGATGCGAGGCCGGAACCCGATACGATACCAGGAATTCTGATACGATACGCCTCGGCTTGTCCCATCACCCCGTCTCGGATAGAATAGCCTATGCAGACACACACGACCATGCTCCTCGAAGCCGCGGCAAAACTGGCGGAGAGGGCCGATGCCCTCGAGTTCAAGAGTCGAAAGATTCACTCGATCTACAATCCACTCGTCTACGCCTGGCGTCCTCACCGGGCCTTCATCTCTCGCTATGGGGCAGGCCCGAAGCGGGTGCTCTTCGTCGGCATGAATCCGGGCCCGTGGGGAATGGCCCAAACCGGTGTCCCCTTCGGCGAGGTCAAATTGGTCAGGGATTGGCTCGGGATAGAGGAGAGAGTGGACACGCCTCCCCGTGAACACCCGAAGCGCAGGATCATGGGCTTCGCCTGCACGAAGAGCGAAGTGAGCGGCTCACGACTCTGGGGATTGATGAAGAGCCGCTTCGTAACCCCCGAGGCCTTTTTCAGAGACCACTTCGCGGTCAACTACTGCCCCCTCGTATTCATGGAGGAGTCGGGAAAGAACCTCACCCCGGACAAGCTCCGCAAAGATGACAGAGAAGCCCTCTTTACCATCTGCCGCGAACACATGGGCGAGGTGATACGCATCCTCGAACCGGAGGCGGTGGTGGGCATAGGTAAGTTCGCCGAATCGCAGCTCCACGAGCTCGCAGATGAGTATAGCGGGCATCGGGTGACCTCTATCCTGCACCCGAGCCCGGCGAATCCGCAGGCGAACAAGGGATGGGCGCGCCTCGCCACCGAAAAGCTCGTAGCGGAGGGAATCTGGCAGCAAAATGCCTGAAATCGGCGAAAATATTTTGGACAAATCTACCGTTTCATGTTATCGTAATTCAGTGCACTTCTTAAGCCTTAACTTCACATAATAAACAATTTAATCATTTAATACAAAAAAACGTAACATTATTCATAAAACACAGGTAAATATTGGCCTGACAGGAGGTTATTAATGGCTGTGGATGCGAAAACTAATGAAGAAGGTACAGCTCAGGGCGGATGCTGCACCCAACGGCTAAGCGAAGAGGAGATGGCCGAACGGATCGATGAGGTAATCGATCAGTTCAAAGACATCGATGGAGCGTTGATCCCCACTCTTCAATCTGCTCAAAACCTTTTCGGGTATCTTCCCGAAAAAGTTCTCAAGAAAATAAGTCTCAGGTTGAATATCCCCTACAGCGAGGTCGCAGGCGTGGTGAGTTTCTACTCCTACTTCTCGACCATCCCGAGGGGTGACAACATTGTACGAGTCTGTCTCGGCACCGCCTGTTACGTACGCGGCGGGAAAGAGGTGCTCCAGGCGATTCAAAACTACCTGGGCATCGAGGTGGGGGGAACCACGGATGACCATGTGTTCAGTCTCGAGATAGGCCGATGCTTCGGCGCATGCGGGCTTGCCCCCGTCGTCATGATCAACGACGAGGTGTTTCAGCGCGTAAAACCCGCCAAGATCAAGGACATCCTCATCCCCTACCAAGTGTCGGAAACCTGCGAAGAGGGGGCTGAATAATGGAATCCATACAGAAAATAACGTCCTTCAAGGACTTCGAAAAGAAACGGACAAGCGCCGAGAAGGCGCGCAAGACGGACCGGCAGTACATCCACCTGTGTGCAGGCGCCGGATGTATCGCTTCCGGTGCTTTGGAGCTGAAGGATGCACTGGAGAAAGAGATCGAGAAAGCGGGACTCACGATAACCGTCAAAGAGACCGGCTGTCTCGGTCCCTGCGCCGCCGGACCGGTCATCCAAATTCTTCCAGACGACATCTTCTACGAGAAGGTGCAGTCCGATGACGCATCGAAGCTCGTCGATCAACACCTCAAGGGCGGAAAGATCGTCGAAGAGCTGACCCACCGCAATTACAGCAATGGGAAGCGGGTCGAGCACACCGGCGAGGTCGACTTCTACAAGGGTCAGGCGCGCATCGTGCTGCGCAACTGCGGCCTCATCGATCCACAGAATCTCGAAGAATTCATTGTCGCCGGAGGCTACTCCGCATTGGCCAAGGCTCTCGAGAAGATGAAACCGGAAGAAGTCGTACAGGAGATCAAAAACTCAGGGCTCCGTGGACGAGGCGGTGCGGGTTTCCCCACCTGGCTCAAGTGGGACTTTACCCTCAAGGCGCAGGGCGACGAGAAGTTCGTACTCTGCAACGCCGACGAGGGAGACCCCGGTGCCTTCATGGACCGGAGCGTGCTCGAGGGAGATCCGCACAGCCTGATCGAAGGTATGTCCATCGCGGCCTACGCCGTCGGCGCCGACCGCGGTTTCGTCTACGTACGCGCCGAGTACCCATTGGCTGTCAGCCGATTCGGAAAGGCGATCGAACAGGCCCGCGAAGCGGGACTACTCGGCAAGAACATACTGGGCAGCGGCTTCGACTTCGACCTCGAAATACGGATGGGCTCCGGAGCATTCGTATGCGGCGAGGAGACCGCGCTGATCCACTCCATAGAGGGTAAGCGCGGCGAACCACGGCCCCGGCCGCCGTTTCCCGCGCAGAAGGGGCTCTGGAACAAGCCGAGCCTGCTGAACAATGTGGAGACCTACACCAACGTGGCCGCCATCATCGACAAAGGTGCGGCCTGGTACGACGAATTCGGCACCGAAGAGAGCAAGGGGACCAAGGTCTTCGCCCTCGCCGGAGCCATCAACACCAGCGGGCTGGTCGAGGTGCCGATAGGCACCACGCTCGGCGAGCTGATCTACGACATAGGCGGAGGAATCCCCGACGGCAAGCCCTTCAAGGCCGCACAGATCGGCGGACCCTCGGGCGGATGCATTCCGAAGCAGTACCTGAACGTGCCTCTCGACTACCACACATTGAGCGAGCTCGGCGCCATCATGGGCTCCGGCGGACTCATCGTCATGGACGACGACACCTGTATGGTCGATGTGGCGCGATACTTCCTCGAGTTCGTGCAGGAGGAGTCCTGCGGCAAGTGTACCCCCTGCCGCGTCGGCACCAAGCGCATGTTAGAGATCCTGACCCGCATAACGGAAGGCGAAGGACAGGAGGGAGACATCGAGAGACTCGAGGAGCTCGGCAAACGGATCCAGGACACGGCCCTCTGCGGTCTCGGCCAGACTGCGCCGAACCCCGTCCTCTCGACCATCCGCCACTTTAGGGAAGAGTACGAGCAGCACATCCGCGATAAGCACTGCGAAGCCGGCCTCTGCCCCGGACTCGTGCGTGCGCCATGCCAGAGCGCCTGTCCCGCGGCGGTGGACGTTCCTGGTTTCGTCAGTCTCGTCGGCGAGCAGCGTTACGCCGAAGCGCTCCGACTGCACCGCGAGCGAAACCCCTTCGCGGCGGTCTGCGCCCGGGTCTGTTTCCACACCTGCGAAGAGAAGTGTCGTCGCTCCTCGATCGACGATTCCGTTGCCATCCGCGGCATAAAGCGCTTCATGGTCGACCAGGAGGTCACGGTGCAGGTCCCGGAGGTGCGGGAGAACGCCGAGAACGCCAAAAGGAAGGTCGCAATAGTGGGAGCCGGTCCCGCCGGTCTCTCCTGCGCCTACTTTCTCGCACGGCTCGGCTACCGGCCGACGGTTTTCGAGGCGGAGCCGAGACCGGGCGGCATGATGGTGCAGACCATCCCCGCCTACCGGCTGCCGCGTGAGACGCTGTTCCGCGAGATCCGCATGGTCGAAAACCTCGGCGTGAACATCGTCACCGACAATAAGCTCGGCCGCGACTTCTCTCTCAACGAGCTGAAGCAGAAGGGCTACGAAGCGGTCTTCCTCGCCATCGGCGCTCCGACCAACGTCGATCTCGGCGTACCCGGAGAGGATGCCGAAGGCGTCGTCCAGGGCATAGACTTCCTCAAGCAGTACAACATCCGAGGTTCGGTGCCCGTCGGCAAGAAGATCGTGGTCATCGGCGGCGGTAATGCGGCCGTTGACGCGGCAAGAACCGCCATCCGGCTCGGTGCCGAAGAGGTGACCATCCTCTACCGGCGCACCCAGGAACAGATGCCCGCATATGCCGAAGAGATAGAGCAGGCCCTCATCGAGGGTGTGAAGCTGAGAACTCTCACCCAACCGCAGGAGGTGAAGAAAGACACGGAGGGCAAGGTCGCCGGTCTCAGCTGTGCCTGCATGAGACTCGGAGAGTTCGACCGAAGCGGCCGCCGACGTCCGAAGCGTGACGAGGAGGAGGGCAGCTTCACCATAGAGGCCGACCAGATCATAGTAGCGATCGGACAGAAGCTCGATGCCGAACCGATCTCCGGCGATCTCGATCTCCACATCGGCTCCCACCGCTTCGTAGACTCCGACCCCACCACGGCACAGACCTCTGTGGACTGGATATTTGCCGGCGGAGACGTGGCGACCGGCCCCGTATCGGTGGTTGCCGCCATCGGCTCGGGAGAGAAGGCTGCAGTAGGCATAGACGAGTACCTGACCGGAGAGAGCCACGCATTCTGGCGCGAGGACAAGATGGTGGACACCGCCTACGATCCCGACGCCGACCCCGCCCCCTACTCGAGGGAGAACCTCCCGGTAATAGAGCCGGACCGAAGAAAGAACAACTTCGACGAGGTCGAGAGGACCTGGCCCGAGGGTATGGCATTGCGACAGTGCGACAGATGTCTGCGCTGCGACTACGGAAAACTTTAGGAAAGGGAGAAGGGTATGTATCAGATAACCATTGACAAACTACAGACGGAGGCCGAGCCGGGCACGACCATACTCGAGGCGGCCCGCTCACTCCAAATAGATATTCCGACTCTCTGCTACCTCGACGGCTTCGAGCCGCTCGGAGCCTGCCGGCTCTGCTTGGTAGAGGTAGAGGGAGCGAAAAACCTCGTCGCATCCTGCTCCACCCCGGTGCGTGACGGGATGACGGTGTACAGCAACTCCGCCCGAGTCAGAGACGCGCGGCGGACGGTCATCGAGCTGCTGTTGAGCGAGCACGAAGGCGACTGCCAGATGTGCGACCGCGGCAGCGACTGCGAGCTGCAGACGGTAGCCAATCGTCTCGGCGTGACCACACAGGACTACGAGGGAGAGAAGCCGAAACAGTTCTTCGACGAGTCGACTCCCGCCCTCATGCGGGATTCGGCCAAGTGCATAAAGTGCCGCAGATGTATCACCGTCTGCAGCCAGATACAGAATGTGGGCGCCCTCGCGGCGCAGAACCGCGGCTACCAGACCGTCATCGGACCGGCCTTCGCGCAGGACCTCGACTCGGTCGTCTGCGTACAGTGCGGACAGTGCGCCGCCGTCTGCCCCGTAGGCGCGATCACCGAACGCTCCCACATCGACATGGTGTGGTCGGCCCTCGACGATCCTCAGAAGCATGTGGTGGTGCAGACAGCCCCGGCCATCCGCGCAGCCCTCGGCGAGTGTTTCGACTACGAGCCCGGCACCCTCGTTACCGGCAAGATGGTCAGCGCACTCAGGCGCCTCGGCTTCGACTCGGTATTCGACACCAACTTCGCCGCCGACCTCACCATCGTCGAGGAGGGCAACGAGCTGCTGCACCGGCTGACCAAGGTGCTGAAAGAGGGCGAGGAGGCCGCACTGCCGCAGTTCACCAGCTGTTCTCCCGGCTGGATCAATTATGCCGAGCACTACTACCCCGAGATTCTCCCGAACATATCCACCTGTAAATCGCCTCAGCAGATGTTCGGCGCCATGGCCAAGACCTACTACGCCGAGCAGAAGGGTATCGATCCGAAAGACTTGGTGGTCGTCTCGGTCATGCCCTGCACCGCCAAGAAATTCGAGGCTCAGCGGGAAGAGATGAACTCCAGCGGCGTACAAGACGTAGACTACGTGCTGACCACCCGCGAGCTCGGCCGCATGATCAACGAGGCGGGAATCGAGTTCAGCAAGCTGCAGGACGACAAGATGGACACTCCTCTCGGTCTCTCCTCCGGCGCGGCGGACATCTTCGCCAACACCGGTGGCGTTATGGAGGCGGCCCTCAGAACCGCCTACGAGCTGGTCACAGGCCGGCAGCTGCCCACGGAGAACCTCCACGTACAGCCTATAGCCGGCCTCGACGGCGTAAAAGAGGCCTCGCTGAAGGTAGAGAATCCGCTTCCCGACTGGTCTTTCCTCGATGGCGCGGAGCTCAAAACCGCGGTGGCCCACGGCCTCTCGAATGCCTCGAAGGTGATCGACCGAATACGGTCAGGAGAAGCGGAGTACCACTTCGTCGAGATCATGACCTGCCCAGGCGGCTGCATCGGTGGCGGCGGACAGCCCCGCTTTACCACCAACGAGGTCCGCATGAAGCGTATCAACGCGATCTACGCCGAGGACGAAGGCAAAGAGCTCAGAAAATCCCACGAGAACCCGGCGATTACCGAGATCTACGAGAAGTACCTCAAAGAGCCGCTCGGAGAGAAGAGCCACCACTACCTCCACACGAAATACGTGGAGCGGGAGAAGGTCTGAACCGACGGTAACTGAGACAAAACAATTGAGGCCGCCTCACGATGCTGGGGCGGCCTTTTTACTCTCTTTTTACTTCCTTTTTACTCTCACGCGTCGAGGGAGTAAGCGATGGAAAGCAGGGCACTCAGCGCGATCCGCCTTCTTCGCCCTTCTCTGCCTTCGAGTCCTCCTCCGCAGATGCGGATTTTTCCTTCTCATCGCTCTGAGGGCTCGCTTCGGCGTCGCTGTCCGATACGATCTTACTGAGGTCGGATAGTCTATTCTTGTCGGAAGAGATCTCACTCTTGAGCGACTTTATCTCGTTTTTCTGCTCCTGCACACGTTTCTCGAGCTTGGAGATGGTCTCTTCCTTCTTCTTTATCTGCTCCTCGAGCTCCTCCTTCTCTATGAGGGCCTGCAGCACATGGATCTGGTCCTGATGTTTCTGTTTCTGGTTCTCGAGGTCCGCGATACGGTCGAGGATGACCTTTATCTCCTGCACACTTCTGTCGTGCAGCTCCGAACGATTCAGATAGACATCGCCGAGTTTTTGCAGCCTGAGAAAGTGCGTCTCCTGCAGAGAGGAGAGCTCCGACTCCAGCGATTTGAGCTTCTTCTCAGCACTGCTCTCTCCCGCAATCTTCTCGATCTCCGTCTCGAAATCGCTGAGGTCCCGGCGCAGCTTCTCGACCTCTCGCTCCCGTTCTTGCTCCTTCTCCTCGATGTCCTTGAGGCGTGAGGTGTAACGCTGCATCTCCTCATCGGGAATCTCCCCCACCTTTCCTGAATCGACGAGAGCCTCTCCGGCGGTAAAGAACTTCTGCTCCTTTGCCCCTTCGAGCCGGCTCATCTGGTTCTTGGCGAGGGTAATCTTGGCGGATATCGAAATCTTACGTATGAAGCTGCTCTTCTCCCGCTCGGCCTCCAAATCTCGGATACGCCGTTCACGCTCTTCGATCTCACGGGCCTGTTCTATGAGTTCGGTAAAGTAGGGTCGGTACTCCTCTTCTGCAAGCGATTCGTTTTCGAAGAGATCCCAACCCTTTCGGCCTATCTCGAATAGGAGCTCGTTTCTCGCATGTTGATACTCCTTGTTCTCTTCTTCGAGCTCCTTTATCCTGTCGGAGGTATCGATCTTTCCGTCCAGCGCCTCTTTGAGCTTGTTTCGATCCTGTTCGTACTCGGTGAGCCTCTTTTTGGTCTCCTCCGCATCCTGGTACGGCTCTTGGATTTGGCTTTTGTCTATCGACTCCTTATCGAGAAGAACTCGGCCGAGCTCTCCCTTTTGGCGCTCTATCGAAAGCCCTAGTTCGTCTACCGCCTCCTGATGCTCGCGGATCTGGTTTTTTCTCGTACTCATGCGTTCCTCCTTATATTAGATAGCCCCCCGCTCCACTATCTTCGACATAACGTAGGTGAGGGTCTTCTCGTCGAGGTCGACACCGTATTCCGATACGACCTCACCGATGAGCTTCCACTCACCGAGAGAAAAGGGATCTGTCCTGTCGTCGAATTCCTGCAACATCAGCTGGGCCAGCGAGGGGAGCACGTTGCTGCGCTCCTCCAAAGTCTGCTCCGTGAGCCCGTTTCCCTCGAAGAGGGTGTCGAACAGGTCGTCCGTAAGAGAATCTGGAAACGACTGCAGACTCTGAGCAAAAGATTCACGGATCTTGGCCACTTTCTCATCGAAATCGAGGGTTTTATTCTTGAGAATCTTCTGTGTCTGCATGTAGAGATAATCACCTGCTTCCATACACTCCTCCCCCTTTATCCTATTACTCTCGTATGGGGAATACAAGAGGAAATCGTACGAAGGAGCCGGAGAGTTAGCTAATTCTCCAGAATAGTTATTTCTACACGTCTGTTCTTTCTCATTCCCTCCGGGGTGCTGTTGTCGGCAATCGGTTCCCGGGCGCCCTTCCCCTCGGTAATGATCTCCTGCGGCTCCCGCACCCCCTTCTCCAGGAGGTAATCGGCAACGCTCTGGGCCCGCTGCTCGGACAGGCGTTGGCGCCCCTCGGGAGTGCCGGCGAGGGCGGTGTGCCCGGTGATCTGCAGATGACGGTCCGGGTAGCTGCGGAGGATCTCCGCAATTCGATCCAGCTTCTCCTTCTCGTCCTCGAGCAGCCGTGCCGAATCGGGGGCGAACTTGATGTTGTCGAGCTCTATGGTCACGCCCGTCTCGTCCACACGGACGCGAGTGTCGGGGACCTTCTCTTGCTTAATCTTCTCATCGATCTCGTCTGCCACCCTGTCCTTGTCCATCGGCGTGGATTCGGTGACCTTCGCGTGAGCATAGCCGGTAAACTCGTAGTGGTCACCATTGGACATGACGAAGAGAATGCTGAACTGTTCGTGATATGCATAGGGACGCCCCTTTTCGTTGTCCCAGTAGATAGTCTGATCAGAAAACCCGGATATGCGTTGCGGATAGACCGGAAAACGTGTATAGAAGGATCCCGTTCGGTGGCGGACGTTGTAGCGCACCGAGATGACGTCCAGCAGGCGATCATCGACGGACTCCTCGCCGAGGTAGCGGTAATGGGCGGTAAACGGAATGCGAAACGGCTCGCTTATCCCGTATCCGCGCCGAAAGTCGTGCACCTCCTCGCCCCGTTTCGTCCATGTGTCCCCGACCTCCACATCGCCTTCCGGGAACAGGGGTACATTACGTACTACAGGCATGTAGTACTCCTGACCGATGTCATACTTTCCTTTCGGGCCCCTCTCGTAGACACTCTCGTAGGTGTTGTTGATCTGGTAGGCAGAACTGCTGCCCCTCAGCCGTTCGGTGGTGACGAAGCGCCCCTCGAGTGTGCCGGTACCGTTCTCCCTATCGGTCACCTCTACCGAGATTCGGTTGAGGATATCGGCCTCGTGGCTGTAGACGCCGTTCACGTAGACCTTCTCGGAGACCTCGCTGAGGATCTTGTACTTCTCCCCCACACGGTAGGCATAGGTAAACTCTTTCGCCGAGAGATTCTCCCCGATCAGTGCAAAGAGAGCGAAGAGGATGATGGAAAGGAGTGCGCTTCGTAAAAATAGATGTATGCGGTTCATCGAGTTATACTCCCGTTTCTTGACAAAGGTATGGTCAGAATATATCTTTTTATGTATTCGAAAGAGCGAAGCATAGGATATCATCGTGTTACAAAACATCAAGTTGCGTCGTCCCGAGAAAGATACGGTTGGTCTGTTACAGGCTGCTGGATTTCGCGAACCGACCCCGCTGCAGGAACAGTACCTCTCTACAGCCTTCCATGGAAGAGATCTCGTGGTAGAAAGTACTGAAGGCGAGGGAAAAACCATCGCTCAACTCCTTCCGATCCTCTCGGTTGCCAAACCCCGCAAGAGGGCTGCTTCGGCGCTCATTCTCACCGACTCCGTCGACTCGGTGGAAAAGTACGAGCGGGAGTTCCACAAGTTCCCGTCATCCGCCACCCGGGGAAAGACTCTCGCCGCTCTCGGAAAGACGGAACAGCCGAAGAAGGAGCTGAAGCTCCTCTCAAAACACCCCGCTATCATTGTCGGCACCACCGAGCGAATCATTGACCACATACGCCGGAACAACCTCTCATTTCCCAATGGTACTACAGTAGTGGTCAACATTCCAGAGAGCAAGGACAGAGTAGAGTTCAACCGGGATGTCGAGTTCATCCTCACCAAGATGCCGGGCAAGGGCAATGTATCCCTGTTCGCCGCCTCCTCTGACCACGTAAAGGAGCTCGAGTACCTCCTCAAACGTCCCGTTACCCTGACCTTCGAAGAGCGAACCAAGCAGCTCCCCCCCCTCCACGTATATCGGGGCAGAGAAACTCGACCGAGCACCATTCTGCAGCTGATCTACGCACACAACAGCTATAGGGCGCTCGTGCTCGTACACAGCAAAGAGGAGGCAGAGGAACTACGCAGCTTTCTCCACTCACATGGTATCTCCTGCAGATGTATCGACAGGCACACGACCGCACCTCACCAGTCTCACGAGAAGGAGGAGGCGGAGAGTTTTCGCTGCACAGTCACTACGTTCAAAGACGCCCGTTCTATAGGTCTGCACTACAGCTCTATCCTCTTTTTCGGTGTTCCGGAAATCGAGAGTCTTTTTATCGATATAGCCCAAGCGATCTCGAACTACGCATCCCGCCCCACACTCTCGGTCGTTGTTCCGCCGGGCAAAGAGGAGTCTTTCAGCACTATACAGGAGAAGTTTCAGATGAATACCAAAGACGAGCAGTTTCCCGAAAAAGAAGAAGTCCTCAAGGGACAGTTGAAGAGTATCGTTCAACAGATAAAAGAGGAAGAGAATCCTGATGTACTCAACAGATACCGAAAACTCATTAGAAAGAGTGTGCCGTTCTTCATGCGAGGCTACCTCGCCGCCTACCTCTTCAAGAACATGGTACAAGGCGAGACTCCGGAGGCGATGCAGTCCGAAGCTTCCGCGATGCAGACCATTTTCGTGAGCATCGGGAAGAACCGTAAGGTCTTTCCCCGCGATCTCGCCAGACTGTTCCGCTCAAAGGTCGAACTCGGGCCGAACGACATCGGCAACATCAAGGTGCTCGACAACTACTCATTTATCGATATCCCCAAGGATCGAGCCAAGCAGGCCATCGAGAAAATGGACAATATGGACTACCGCGGCCGTTCCATAACCGTCAATTTTGCCCGAAAGAAAAGCGAGAAGCGGCGACCCCCTCAGCGGGGAAAGAATGACACCGAATAAGGGGTCCGAAGGGCTTTACAGCGGTAGATACCCGAGAATCACGAAGGTGATGAGCAGGTTCAGTGCCAGTCCTACCGCGAAAAGGAGGAGGCCGAAGCTCTCGAGACGCTGAGCTCTCTTCTCGCACAGCTTCGAGAGCCGAAACGGATTCCCCGGAATGACCAATCCCTCGGCCGCGGGATCCTTCGGTTGAGTGAGCCTGCCCAACTCTGCTGTACAGCCCTCGCCGTCTGCGTGCAGCTCCTCTGCACTCTTCTCGGTCTCCCGTGCTTCCGATACGGTATCTCCCATTACTCCGAAAACGTAATAGGCCTCGCCGAGGAACTCTTGCGGAAGCGAGAGTTGCAGTTGATCCGCTTCGGGAAAGATTTTCTCCGCCGACTCTCGGTCCGGAACTCTCGCCATGACATAGTGTTCTCTTGAGGGAAGAAGGTATTCCTGCAGCACACACCTTTCTTCTTCGTCTTCGCCATCCTGAAAAAAGAGGGTCGGCAGTCTCAGCAGATCCCTCTCGGCGCGCAGCATTCGTCCTCTCTTCCAGTAGTGGGTGTAAAAGAAGAGAAAGAACACCGCCGGCGGCAGTAACGGCAACAGCGGCGTGAGACATAGGGTCAGAGCCGCTATCGCGGGTAGATGGAACAGTGGATTCTGCATGAGGAAGTAAAAGTAGAGAAAAAGAACAAATGATGTCACCACGAGGGAACCCGGAGTGTACACATTCCAGTACTCGTTTCGCTGTCGCCCTCGCCAAATTGCCTGCCGGAGCAAGGCACTGTCCTCCTGCTCATAGATTATAACCAAGAGAGGAACCTTCTCGCTGTCTACGAATACGCCCTGTCCTCCTTCCTTGCTCACGAAGCCGGAGATGAAGATTCCGGTGTACTCGGGGAGCGAGCTGAGACTATTCCAGGAAACTCTCCGCGGTGGCTCCTCCGGATAGGTATTTCCGGAAAAGATCTCTTTTTCCAGATAGGATGAGGAGAGTAGAAAAACCCGCTTTCCATGAAGATTTACCGAAACCGTCAGTTTCCCGTCCGAGCACCAGGCACGGTCGTCACCCTGAATTGCTCGAATGCTGCCGTAGAAGCGGAAAGGCCCCCTCAGCTCCCCTCCTCTTTCATCCGTCGCATCGAGCTCACCGGTCTCATGTACATCGGCATACGTCAGAGGCGGGTAGACCACCGAGGTAAGGAGCGTTCTGCGAAACTTCCGCCACATGTGCCTCACGTAAAAGGCACCCGCACCCGGAATACCCAGGTACCCGACTATCGCAATAAGTGCGATTATCAGCAGGTGGAGCAGAAATTCTTGTTGAAAATGCATCGTTTATCCCTTACAGTTGAGACTGTAACATGGTTGAAAGAATTGTAACAGGTTTTTTGAATACCAACACATATATCTACTCACAGTGGAAGAAGAGCTGTATCATAATCGACCCCGGAGGAAACCACGAAGATATCATAACGCAGCTCCAGAAGAAAAACTTTACCCCCCTCGCCATTGTGTGCAGCCATGGCCACTTCGATCATCTCGCTGCGGTGAGCGCGCTCATCGACCACTATCGTACGCAAGAGGTTGAGGTGCCGATCTACATACACGAAGAAGATGCCGACTATCTCGGCGCGTCTGCGGAAAAGACCCACTTAGAAAATTTCCGCTCTCTTGGTATCGAATACGATCCAATATTTCACGGCTATCTCGGCAGCCTGCCCGAACCGAATACATTGCTCAAAGAGGGAGATACCATTCTCGACACGGACATCACCGTCATACATACCCCCGGCCACACCGCCGGAGGCATCAGCCTCTACTCGGAAAAGGATATGATCCTCTTCTCCGGTGATACTCTTTTCTTCGAGGGAGTCGGACGAACGGACTTGCCCGGTGGCGACATGAACCTACTCGTGGACAGCATCCGCACTAAGCTCTTCACTCTTCCCGAGGCCACACGAGTCTTTCCCGGTCACGGCCCCTTCACCACCATAGAACGCGAGAAAAACCACAATCCCTTCGTCCCCACCGGCAGTTGAGGCGCTGCAGCCCTACAAGACGCAGCCCTACAAGACATTTGGCGCAGATATTTTCGCGTACACAGATGATTGTACTATAGACGTTGGGACTCTAAGCAGAAATATTGAAGATAAGGCCCTGGAAGTCACCCTGAGGCGGGTAGACTCCGCCGCCCTTCATGAGCGAACTAATGTCGACAGCGTTCTCCTGTACGGTCTTCCCCACATTCGCATCCGTAGCCTCGATTTGAGACTGCAGATTGTCGATCATACGGTCGATTGCCTCGCGCTGTTCGGAGCTTCCGGACATCTTCTTGAGGTGAACGAGTCTGTCGATGAGATTGTCTATGGAGCGCAATTTTGAGAGACTGAGGCCCCCGTCTTCCTGCGACGACGGGAGACCGGCAACGTGCTTGAACTGCGCAT
Organism: uncultured Spirochaetaceae bacterium; assembly: GCA_964346645.1. Lineage (GTDB taxonomy): Bacteria > Spirochaetota > Spirochaetia > DSM-16054 > Sediminispirochaetaceae > CAYFVU01. Next base: position 23,007 of record CAYFVU010000020.1, read on the forward strand.
ACAGTGCCTGATTAGGCCGAACCGGGTAGAAGATCCTCCCGGCGCCGAATCGGGCCTTTACCAAGCTTGTCGGTTGAACTGTAGAAACCGTTGGTGACGATATGTGTACCATCTTTCCGATCCCTCTTACTGTTATTTTCGGAGGAATCGTAAAATGTATTACTTTTTTTTATGGTAAAGTTCGGCCCGCTAATTACCTATTCTGTCGTTCGTCGGTGTTTTTACACTCGATACACATGAGTGCGTAGGGAATCGCCTCGAGCCGCTCGGTTTTGATTCGTTTACCACAGCGCATGCACTGCCCGTAGCGACCATTACTTATTCGAGAAAGGGCGGAGTCTATTAATCTCAGACGCTTGATCTCCTGCTGATTGAGAGCCTCGAGCGTTTTACGGTCAATGTCATCAGCTGCAATATCCCCTAAATCCTTCGGATCGATATCCTCAATCAAAGCCTCGAAGTCTTCACTCTCCGCGATAAGCGACTTTACAATATCTTCCTTCATCTGAAGGAGGCTTTGCTGCATCTTGTCTTCAAATTTTTTGTCCATAATCAGACCCCTCAACCCATTGATTCACTGAGCAAGAGACTATGCCGAAAAAGTAAAAAAATGTCAACTAGCGCCTTTTGCCTCCAGCAATTCATCGCTGTACGGGGGATGAAGCGTTATGTTCGGCCCTTCCCTGAATATTGACACGGCTTCGTTATGATAAAAATCGAAAACCCGAGTTGACAAAGCCCTCCAAGCTCTCTACTATGAGGCAGAAGTTTAGAGGAGGAGCTGTGGCTAAAGAGGAAGCTATTGAAGTAGAAGGGACGGTAAGAGAAGCCCTTCCGAACACCATGTTCAGAGTTGAGCTCGAGAACGGACACGTCATCCTAGCGCATCTCTCGGGGAAGATGCGTAAGCACTATATCCGCATCGTTCCAGGAGACAAGGTGAAGGTGGCTCTCTCTCCCTACGATCTTACCCGAGGCAGAATTATCTACCGAGAAAGATAGCTCATATTGAGAATCTCCCCTGTAAACTCCCGTTCTATTCGTTTCTAATCGATTCTATTTGAGAAGACACCAGGTAGCACCTCTGCCGCCGTAATCCCGGCCGGGTGTGCCCGTCTCTCCGGCGTGCCTGTTTTTCTCCAAGAACGCATGCACCATATCGCGCAATACGGCTCCGCCTTCCGAGTGATTTCCTTTCCCATGTATTATGAGCACCTTCCGCAAGCGGCGGGCATGTGCGTTTTCGATAAAGAGCCGTAGTGCCTTCTCCGCATCGTCCATCGTCATACCATGAAGATCCAGGGTCTCTTCCGGGGCCATCTTTCTCAACTGAGTTCGGCTCTTATGACCGTATCCTCCTCGCATGCTCGAGCCGCTCGATGTGTCTGAGTCGGGGTACTCCTCCTTCGCCCGCTGTATTTCCTCCCAATCATCCACCCCATCGAGCCAGCGCAGAAGCTCGCGTCGAGCAACGCTTTCCTTCTCACCGCTTTCGGCACCACGGTCGGTGCGTCCGGAGTGTTCGCCTTCGATACTATCCCCGTCGGCATTGCCGGCGCCGGGACCGCTGCTCTCCTGAACTCTTCTCTGCCGCTCCCACTCCTCGAGTATATCACCGAAATTCATCGGACCTCCTCGAAGTGTCTATGCGTTGGAAGATATCGCTATAGGGAACACCGACGAGGCCGACCTTCTCCGCGCGCACCCAACCGCGTCGCCCGAGTACGGTTCGTATAAAGAGAAAGGGCTCCGATCGACCTATGACCTGAGCCGATTCGCCTTCCTTTAGCTCAAAGGCTTGCGAAGAGCCGGTCTTCGGTATGGTCTTTACCACTACATCTTCCGTCAATGCTACTGCCACTTCCCGCGTACGGGAGTGAACCGAATAAACGAGGGCCGAGCCGAGAGAAATGCTCACAACGAGTAGCAGCATAGCGGCGATAAAATAGCCGTTCTTACGGGTAAAGAGGTAGAAAACCCCTATGAACCCCGAAAAGTTGATGCAGATTATGAGAAAGAGGAGTATCATATCCGGATGCACGGGCCAAGGGAAGAGGCCGTGTTGGGCAATCTCATCTGTCTCCTCTATATAGGCGAGAAAATCACGGTACTCCTGCTCGGAGGGGAGCGAAAGTATTGCTGAGCGGGTAAAGTAGACCGCCTCTCCGAGCCTGTCCATTCGGTAGGCCGAGAGGGCCAAGTTATAGGCTGCATCGGGGCAGTAGTGCTCCTCCTCGAGAAGAACGCGAAAAGAAGCGTAGGAGGCTTCCCAATCACCAGCCTCATAAGACCGGATACCGTTCTCTGCGAGCTCACTCATCTCGACTGGAGGGGATGCGGAGGAGATGAAGAAAATGGAGAGGAAAAGGAGGGAGGCAACGACGGCCCCTGATTTTCTCCTTCGCAAGAGGTAAAACACGAAGAAAACGAGCGGCCCCGGCAGCATCCACAGGTATTCGAGAGGGGTGTAGTAGAGCGCAGCCGGCTCGGCTTCAGCACCGCACTCTATGCCTCTCGGCTCGAAGGGAAAGGACAGCTCATTCTTCCCCGCGGCGGAGCTCGAGGCTGCCCCTTCGACGAGTACTTCGAACTGCACTCCGCCGAGAGAATAGATTCTGTCGTTCGACGGATCTATCGCAGAGAGCTCCGGCATTCGGATGCTCTTCCGTCCCTTCGCATCCGGCGAGAGGGTGTAGACCTTCTCACGAAAGCCCTCATAGCCGTCGGGTCCGGCCTCGTAGGACTCGCTCTCCTCTTCGCTTACGATGGTCCAGCCTTCGAGTTCCGGAGAAGGGAGGCGGAGGTAGTTCAAATTCCCCGTGCCCCGAATAACAGTCCGCAGCAGTATATTCTCTCCGACTCTGATCTGCTCGCGGTCGATGCTCGCTGCGAGCTCGAAATCGCCTACGATACCGTACTCATCCACCTCCTCGGGCAGTGGTGTCACTTCCAGCACGGGCCTGTCGCTCTGGATGCGCAGCCCCTCATAGGCCACTAGGCCCCGCGGAACCCTAACGGTTCCCGGTGCAGATGGAGTGAATAGGTACTCGACCACGGGTTCCCGGTAGAGATTCGTACCGCCGAGCGAATAGCGGACGATAGCCCCTATGCCGTCTACCGGCTCGAAGAATCCCTCCTCCGGGGAGTCGATATCGACCTGCTCGAAGATCCGGATATCCCGCAATCCCTCCGCCTCGAGTATCCAGATCACGTTCTCTCCTACATAGGCACGCTCTTTTTGTATGTTCCAGGATACATCCGGCGGAACGATGAGCTCACGGTTCCTGTAGAGTCCGATCTCGACGAGCGTCGGCTTCGTCTCGTAGCGCTGTCCGTCCGTTTCCACGAGGTAACTGCCGAGCTCGAAGCGCCCGCTCTCCCCGCTCGTGTAGACGAATGAGATACGGCTCTTCTTTACTCTGCGCCCTCCCTCGTCTATCTCATGCACGGGACGGATATAGGGACCTCCTATTCGAGAGAACTGCTCGGGAAGCTCCGGTCTCTCCACCTCGATATCGCCTGTCTCCTCCGATGGAACCAATATATTTAGCGTGAAGCGGTCTCCCCGTCCAACGGGATTCGGGCTCACCTCGAGGGAGACAGCCTCGAGTCGGCGGCCTCGACTCTCACTCTCCCCCGGAGTACTTGCCTCTTGAGCGGAGACTTCGCCTTCGGACCCCGATGAGCTGCCCGCCTCCTGCGCACCCAATTCTTGCGCTCCGAGCTCCTGCGTTCCCGTCGACAAAGGAATGAGAGCGAGCATGATAATCATAATAATCAGGATACGGCGCAGCTCTACCACTCCTTTACCTCCTCCTCTCTCTGCTGCCGTTCCTCCGGCACCAACTCGGTCGGTGCGCTTCGCTGTACGTACTCGAGTATCCGCTTGCCATCGTCGCTCACAGTGGAATCGTCTTCGGAGTCCGAGACTTCGGGCTTTTCGTCGCTGTCCTTAAGGCTCTGCTTGCGCAGAGAATACTCCAGATTCACCTTCGCCTCGATGTCATCAGGGCGGAATTTCAGGGCCCTGCGAAATGTACGATATGCCTCCTGATAGTCACCACTCTCGTAGTAGAGAACCCCTCGGTTGAAGGCGATACGATACGTGGTCGGCTCGTCCTCCGCATCTTCGGCTTGCTTCCACTCATCGAGTGCGGCCTCCGATTCTCCGAGGGCATGATACACATTCCCCAGGTTGTAGTGGACCCTCGGGAGGACCTCCCTCTTTCTCTCGGCCCTGATGTACTCCAGATTAGCGGTCATGTAGTCTCCGCGGGAGAATGCGTAGTTACCCTCAATCACCTCGAGGTAGACCCCGGGCTCTCCGCAGGAGCTGAAAAGAAGCAGGATGAGTCCGCCCAAGAGAGCTATAACGAACCGCGCCATGGCACCACCTTTACCAGTATCGAGAGTAACAGAAAGATGAGGGAGATGAGGAGTAAGGACTTGTATTTTCCCTCGATTCTGTAGCGTATTTTCCCGTCCTGCGCACCTATCTCGATTCTGTCCAGAATGGAGGAGAGCGACTGCGAATCCGTAACCCTCACGTAGGCACCCTTCCCACTCTCCGCCATCCGCTCGAGCAGCGACTCCCTCAGGCTCGAAACGACCTGCTTACCATTCTTGTCGGTGAGGTATTCCGAGTCAGAGAGTGGAATCCTTCCACCCTCTTCGGTTCCCATGCCCAACACGTGGAGAATGACTCCATCTTCGCCCGCCCGGGAGGCGGCCTCGACGGGGCGGCCCCGATGCGACTCTCCGTCTGAGAGGAGAATCATGACCCTCCGCCTGTTCTCCTTCATGGGGAACCCGTTTAACCCGGCGCGAATTCCCTCCTCCATGTTTGTTCCCGGCGAGCTGAAAAGATACGGGGAGAGGAGCTCGAGCGCAGAGCCGACGGAGCTTCTGTCCTCGGTGACCGGAACCAGGCTGTAGGCACCCCCCTTGTAGACCGTAATCCCGAAGCGGGAATGGGGCACACGGTCGATGATTCCCCGGATAATCGCCTTCGACCTGTCGAGCCGGCTCGGCCGCACGTCCTCGGCGAGCATGCTGCGCGAGAGATCGACGACGAACATTACGTCCACCTCCGCCGGAACCTCCTCGGGCTGCTCACGGCTGCTGCGGAATCCCACCAGCGAGAGAACGGCAAAGAGGACGAAGAAGAGAAAGAAGAGGGAGGTAAAGAACCACTTGATGGTAAAGACATCGAAGAGGTTTTCCACCGCACCTCGGCCCTTGAAGCGTCCGAGCTCTCGACGACCGTACTTGTAGTTGTGAAACATCACGTAGGCGAGCGGGACGAGGACCAGGAGGATCCATAGCGATTCGGGCGACCGCATCAAAGCACCTCCCGGAACACGACTTTCCGCACCATAAAGCTGAGGAGTATCAGGCCGAGACCGGCGAGAATGAGGATTCGATGTATTGGATAGGTGTGTATCTGCACCTTGATGCGGCGCTCCACCGCCTCCAAAGAGTCTATGTCGTTGAACACCGAACGAAGGGCAGTCGGATTGTCGGCAGAAAAGAAACGGCCTCCGGTGGAATCGGCTATGGAGGTGAGGAGCTGTTCGTCATAGGTCCCCTCGATTGTGCCGCGTATGATCTTGCCGGTCTCCGGATCGGTCAGCTCTATCGGCACCTCCTGCCTACCGCCGACGCCTATGCTGTACACCCGTATTCCCATCTCCGAAGCGATGCGGGTTGCCGATGCCGGCGGGACCTCTCCCGCATTGTTCTTTCCATCGGTAACCAGTATGACGATTCTCTGCGATGCGGTGCTCTCTTGCAGGTGCACACAGGCGAGTGCGAGCCCCATGCCTATTGCCGTACCCTGTCCGAGCTCCATTAAACGAAGACTATTCATACGCGATTTGAGAGTGTGATAGTCCTTGGTAGGAGGAACGCGGAGGGCCGCCTCGTCTCCGAAACCGACGAGACCTATGGAGTCGTTCTCTCTCCCATCGATAAAATCGGCGATCACCCTCTTGGCCACGCTGAATCTGTTGTCGGGAGAAAAATCCTGCGCCGCCATGCTCGGAGACTGGTCGAGCACCACCATGATATCGATTCCTCGAGTGAGGTAGACACGCTCCCGCTCGGTGATCGAGGGACCGGCGAGCGCCGACAGGAGAGAGATGACACCCAGCCAGAAGAAGAGCGAGGTAAAGAAGAAGAGTAAGCGTATCCCGAAGGGCGGAGACGGCATGACCTCCTTCTGCCAGACGGTAAAAGAGAAGGGGATGCGTCCTCCCCTCCCCGGCCAGTAGTGACGGAGATAGACCGTGGTAGGCACCACCGCCAGAATGATCAGCATGACGGGACTGTCGAAGGTGATCATTCCGTCGCCTCCCTGCGCTTTCTTCCCCTCTTGCGCACAAGCTTTCGTCTCTTTTGTTCCTGTTTCCGCCGCTCGACCTCCAGCCGCTCGACCTCCTGCAGCACATAGGCGATGATGTCCATGTCGGCCTCTCTGCGCTGCTTATCGGAGTTCTCGCCGCCGAATTTGACCATGTCGCTCCTCTGCATCAGCTCGCCGACCTCTTTCACCCGCTCTTCATCGCTCTCCGGTAAAACGTCCCGAAAGTGGACGGCGAACTCCGAGGAGGTTATCGAACGAAAGTCGGAGCCGGTTCTCTCGCTCAGGTACCTGCGAAGCTCTTCGTCCAGCACGATGTAGAATCTCCTGCTGCTCATCTGGTCCTGATTCTCTCTCAGCTCCTTCAGAACCCGGTTCAGCCGCTTCGATGGTCGCCTGCCCCGCCGCGCGGCGACGAAGGAGGAGAAACCCCGGTGCAGCCTCCCCGTAAAGTTGAGCACGAGCACCGGACCGAAGAAGAGCAGCGCTACGATGAGGGCGATTGCAATACGCGTTCCGGGAACGAGGAGCTGATCCTTTATCCCGTAGAACTCGTGAGACTCCTCGTTCAGAATGGAGCGGGTGTGGATCTTTATCGAGTCGAGCACCACATCGCCCAATTCGATCGGAGGAAGCGACCTGGTGCCCGGCGCATACGAGGAGAAACGAATGCGGGCCTGCCACTGCCCCTCCTCCTGCAGTACCGATACCTCGTGAAAATCGATCCAGGAGAGTACCGGCATCTCCGAGGGCCGGCTCACCCGCATGCCGCCGTCGGGGACGAAGATCACCCGAAGCTCCACGGTGTCGCCTACGTAGAAATCCTGCGGAAGAAAGACCGTCTCCTCGACCCGGGCGCCTTCTGCGGCAAAGAGGTCTGCGACTCCTGCACACGATACGATGAGAAGCAGCACCGCGAGAAGCCGTAGAGGCGTGGGGCCATCGTTTGTTCTCGTGCCGAGAAACGCAGCGATCATCTCCTCTTCTTCCTTCGGGCAAAAAATCGTAGCAGTGTGGCTACCGGATCGTCGTTGGTGCTGACCGAGAGGGTGGTGACTCCACGGCGGCGGCACTCTCGCTGCCAGAAGAGGTGGTGGGAATCCCAGAACTCCTTGTAGCGGCGGCGGAACTTCGGCACACTGCCGGCGGCGTGCAGAGTCGCCCCCGTCTCCGGATCTATCAACTCGGCGAGCCCGCTGAGGGGAAAGACTCTCTCGGAAGGATCGGTAATCTTCACGGCGATTACGTCATGCTTCTTGGCCAACAGACTCAACTCGCGCCAGCTCGGATTGACTCGGAAATCGGAGATGATGACGCAAATACCCCTCCGCTTGAGCGACTCGTAGACCGTGCGCACCGCGTAGGCGAGGTCGGACCCGCGGCTCTGCAGGGGCAGTCCGGTAATGTCCTCAACGAGACGAAAGACCTGCTTCTTCCCCTTCTTAGGAGGCACCCACTTCTCGATGTGGTCGGAGAAGAAGGCCGCCCCCACACGGTCGTTGTTGTGCACCGCGGCAAAGGCAAGCAGTGAGCTGAGCACGAGCACCATCTCCTGCCGGCTCATGCGCCCCGTTGCCGTGCCGAGAGAGGCGGAGGCATCCACGAGGAGGAAGAGGGTCATCTCACGTTCTTCTCGGAAGGTCTTGGTGTACGGACTGCCCATACGCGAGCTCACGTTCCAGTCGATGAAGCGCGAGTCGTCCCCCTGCTGATACTCCCGCACCTCGTCGAACTCCAGACCGGGACCGCGAAAAACCGAGCGGTAGTTGCCCGAGAAGAGTCCCTCCACGATTTTTTCCGAGGCCAGCGGCAGATTCTTTATGCGGGAAAACAGCTCGAAGGTATTCATCTCGACATCGTTAGGTCACCATAGGATAGGATCAGGGAACCGGTACGACCTTCAGAATGTGGCGGATAACATCTTCAGGCGTGAGCTCCTCGGACTCCGCCTCGTAACTGAGAATGATGCGGTGCCGCATCACATCGAATACCACCGCCTTCACGTCGTCGGGAATCACGAATGTTCTTCCTTCGAAGAGCGCCTTGATCTTTGCGCAGCGATAGAGGAAGATCGTTGCCCGCGTGGAGACGCCGAAGTCGATGAAGCGGGCGTAGGAGCGGGACTCCTCGCTGGTGGCGCGAGAGGCGGTCACGATATTGACAATGTACTCCTCGATCCGCTCGTCCACGAGAATCGCCGAGGCGATCTTCTTGAGGTTCTTGAGATGCTCGGAGTTGAACACCTTGCTCACCTCGATATCCTTCTCGACTCCCATGCGGCGCAGGATCTTCAGCTCCTCATCGCTGCTCGGGTAGTCGACCTTCAGCTTCATCATGAAGCGGTCGAGCTGCGCCTCCGGCAGCGGATAGGTACCCTCCTGCTCTATCGGATTCTGCGTGGCGAGGACGAAGAAGGGTTTGGGAAGGGGATAGGTGGTCTCTCCGATGGTCACCTGCCGCTCCTCCATGGACTCGAGAAGCGCCGACTGAACCTTCGCCGGTGCCCGGTTTATCTCGTCGGCGAGTACTATGTTGGTAAAGATCGGCCCCTTCCGCGGCACGAACTCCCCCGTTTGCTGGCGGTAGACCAACGTTCCTACGAGGTCCGCCGGCAGCAAGTCCGGGGTAAACTGCAGACGCTTGAAATCGACGTCCACTACATCGGAGACAGTTCGCACGGCGAGGGTCTTTGCCAAACCCGGCACACCCTCTAGCAGCACGTGCCCGCTCGCAATCAGGGCAGTCAAAATGCCGTCGACCATGCTATGCTGGCCGACGATGCGCTTGGCTATCTCGTCTCTGCACCTCTGAATGCTGTCAGAAGTACGCTGTATCTTCTCTTCGAAATCGGCTTTCAACATGTGTGTTCCCGTCGGATGGAAAAATGGATTTTATTCTTTATAATATATCACGGTGGCGGTTGCAATAGATAGAAAAAGGACGGAGAATAGGGGGGAGAAACATGATTACGAACTACCACACCCACAGCATGTACTGTGACGGAAAGGGACGCCCGGAAGAGTACGTACAAATCGCTCTATCCAAAGGATTTACCGCGCTCGGTTTCTCCGGACATGCCCCTCTGCCGTTTCCCAACTCGTGGACGATGGACGAGGAGAATCTGCCGGAGTACCTCGCAGAGGTGAGGAGACTGCAGGCAAGCCACCACGGCGAGCTGCAGATCTACCTCGGTCTCGAAGTCGACTACTTGAGCTCCGAACAAAATCCTGCCGAGGCCAAGTACCACGCTTTCGGCATAGACTACCTGATCGGCTCGGTGCACCACATCTACTCCCCCGAGCAGGATGCCTACATTCCGGTCGACTCCACAAGGGAGGAGCTCGACCGACTTGCCGCAGAGACCTTCGGCGGCGACATGCGCAGCATGATCGGCCGCTACTACCAGATGATGCGAGAGATGATTCGTATCGGCGGCTTCGACATCATCGGTCACATCGACCTCATCAAGAAACACAACGCCGATACCCGCTACTTCGACGAAACGGCCGATTGGTACCGCGATGAGGTAGAGGAGACACTCAGGGTTATCTCCGATTTGGGGAAGGAAGCCCCCATCATGGAGGTCAACACCGGCGCAATGGCGAGGGGCTACACCACAGAGCCGTACCCCTCCCCGTGGATACTCGAGAAGGCGGCCGAGCTCGGTATACCTATCATGCTGAATGCCGACGCGCACAAGCCCGAGTGGATCGACTACGGCTTTCCCGAGGTCGAACGTATCATACGGGACTCCGGCTACACCTCGAGATGGATTCTCCTCGAAGGAGAGTGGAGGGAGGTTGCATATGAGTGAAGCAGAAGAGCTGCGCAGGCAGCTCGAACAGAAGGACAAGGAGTACGAAAAGGCGAAAGAGCGATTCAACCAGCTCAAGAAGACCATAAGGCGCAACTACGAGGGGGTCGTTCAGCTGCTGACCGAGATCATATCCCTGAGCGACCGCTTCCTCGGCGGGCATCTGAAGCGGTGCGCCGACATCACCAAGGGCTACAGCTCACACCTGCAGCATCCGAAGGACGTGGTCTACCTCCACTACTATTCGGCCCTGCTTCACGACATCGGTCTGGTGGGCAAGGACACCGGCATCATTACCCTCCCGCGCGAGCAGCTGAACGAGTACCAGTGGGAGGCGTTCCAGGGGCATCCGGTCGAAGGGGAGGAGATCATCGGCTCGATATACAATCTCAAGCGGACCGCCGCGATTATCCGCGCCCACCACGAGCGATACGACGGCACCGGATTCCCCGACCGCCTCACCGCCGAGGCAATTCCCTATGGCGCACGCATCATCGCCCTGGTCAACGACTTCGACATCCTCATCTACAAACACCAGCTCTCCATGGACGAGGCGGTGAACCACATCCGGCAAGAGAAGGGGGCGGCCTACGATCCGAGCCTGGTCGACAGCTTCGTCCCCTTCATTACCGAATGGACGGAAAAGAGGGGCAGCGCAAGTACTGAAATCGGTATCGAAGAGCTGAAGCCCGGCATGTATCTCGAGGACGAAATCATTTTGACGAATGGCCTGCTCCTCGTGCCGCAGGGAATCGTCCTCGATTCTCCGACCATCGCAAAGATCCACTCCTTCTCCTCCATGCTCGGTGGCAAGAAGAGCTTCAAGGTAGTATTCTAAGGCCGGCAGGATAGAGGTACCCGAGGGACATGCACACACTGAAAGCACTCTACCGAATCGGAAAGGGCCCTTCGAGCAGCCACACAATGGGCCCTCACTTCGCCGCCGAAAGGTTTCGCAGTCTACATCCCGATGCAGTATCCTACCGTGTACAGCTCTACGGCAGTCTCGCCGCCACCGGCAAGGGACACCTCACCGACGCCGCCCTCCTCGAGGCGCTCGGCCCAGAGACCCATATACTCTGGAAGGCAGAGACGGTTCTGCCTCGGCATCCGAACGCGTTGATGATCGAGGCCTTAGACGAGTCGGGCAGAGTCACGGGCGCGCTTACCGCCTACAGCGTCGGCGGCGGGGCCGTCGAGTTCGCGCGGGAAGACGGCCCGAGAGAAGATCCGCCGGCGGATGAAGAGCCTGCGGCCGACGGGAAGCACATGATCAGCTACGACGAGGTGGTCGACACCATGCTGCAGACCGGCCGCGACCTCTCGGGCCACTACCGCAAGACCTCCACCGGCGGACTCGCCGCCGTTTTACCTGTTCTCCGCCACCTTACCCACCGGAGCCGCGTACACGGTAAACTCATCCTCTCCGTCGACTCCCAGCATGGCATCGATCTTCTCCTGATCGTAGGCCCCGACTGCGCAGGTGCCGCAACCGATCTCTTCGCAGGCGAGATAGAGGTTGCCGCATACGTGTCCCGCATCGAGCAGCACGAGTCGCAGACTCTCCCAGGAATATTTCCACTCGCAGCGATAGGGAACGGCTGTCCAGATAAAATCTACGGCTCCCCCGAAGTGGTGCTTCAGCAATGCCTCGTCCAATTCCTCTTCGAATCCGTCCATGCGGCGCTCAACGCAGAGTGCGTGCTCGAAGGGGAGATACCGGTAGAGCCCCGGCTCGAGTCCCTCCACACGAGTGACGAAGAGATAGGTCTCGAAGGGATGACGGGCGCCGCCCGACGGCACGGTTCTGAAGCTCGCCTTCTCATTGCTTTTCCGCACTCCCTGGGTTGCCCAGAGCAGGTAGGAGAGCTCTGCGAGAGCGAGGGTTTGATCGGAAAATTTTCTCCGCGACTCACGTCTCGAGATAGCCGTTTGCAGAGAGATCGGCTCGGACAGCGCCTCCTCTGCCTTCGGCAGGGCGATCGTCTCTCCGCTGCACGACTTCTGCATCTGAGGTATCGGCTTTCCTACGCCGTGATCCGTTTTATCTCTTTCGAGCTCGGTCCATCTCGTCTTCAGCATCTCGCGGGTGGTTTTAGTATCATACCTATCCATATTCCTGCTCCTTATCTCTTGTAATCCGCACATCTGCGTGCGGATTAAAGTGTAGCCCCTAAGCCGCCCCTTCTACAAGCAGGCCCGGACGCGGTAAAATGCACGTATCTATGGCACTCTCGAGTGCTCGATGATAAAGGAGCAGCACCGAAAACCCGACGGTGACTGCAAGCCGATTATTCTCGAAGGAGCAAAGCTCCTGCACACCATAATTGAACGGGAGAAGAGGATGAGAGTATGAACATCAGTGTAGAGAAACTCAGCAAAGAGGAGATCGAGAAAAGGGGCATCCGCTCATGGCCGACATGGAACAGCGATGTGACACGTTTCGACTGGTACTACGACTCTACGGAGGAGTGTCTGATTACCGAGGGCCGAGTCGTGGTCGAAGCCGAGGGCGAGTCGGTGGAGATACAGGCCGGAGACTTCGTCACGTTCCCTAAGGGACTCTCCTGCGTGTGGGACGTAAAGGAGCCGCTCGAGAAGCACTACGACTTTAAAGATTAGCCTTTTCGTTTGTATTTTGAGAGAAAGAGAGATGAAAGGAGGAGCACTATGGGTGAGAAAGCGGACATTCGCGAAGTCGTACAGGGATACATAAGCGAGAAGAAGCAGTTCCTCGACGGCTCCACCGCCCTTCTGACGGTCGGGGGGATAGGCACCTTCTCCGATCGAGGTAGTCTCGATTTCGGAGGAAGCGAGTTCAGCGAAGCACAGGTAAAGTGGCTCACTCCTCAAAAGAAGGCCGAGGACGACAAATACGGCTGGTGGCACCTCAGCGAGGGAATGTACATTGTGGAGCTCAACGAAACCCTCGTTCCAGCTACCAGCGACGATCCACCGCATCTCCTGCTGCAGATATGGGAACACGCCCAAAGAGCCGGCATAGTTCATTCGGCGCACAACTTAAGGCAGCCTGCCAAGGCCTCCGATAGCGGTCAATCCTCAGAGGGTGCCGCAGAAAACGCACCGCTTCGGGTAACCGTCTCGGTTGGCTCAACGGGCATCGACATCAAGGAAAACGCCCGGCTCTCGAAACTCGTGGTACACTGAGAGACGGATCGGCAGCTGCCATGACAGAAGAATAGTCGCCTTATAGAGGAAAGCGGGATGTTTACACCAGGCGGCGGGCGAGCTTCTGAAAGAGCGGTTTCTCCGCCTTCTCCATTATCCAGTTTTCAGCCACGCGCTTGTTCATCAACGAAATGGTGGGAAAGGAGTGCTGCATCATGACGATGTCGAAGAGGCTGAGATTGTGCTGCATCGCCATCGTCCACTCGTGAATCAACTCGCTCGCCGACTCGCCTACCACCGTTGCACCGAGTATTTTTCCCCTATCTGTTGCCACCACCTTCACGAAGCCCTCGGGTTGTCCGTCGGCTATGGTGCGGCCGTAGTCTTCGTACTCGGATCGGTAAACCTTGAACTTCATCCCCTTCTGCTTTGCGTGCTCTTCGGTGAGGCCCACTTGCGCGACCTCCGGCTTGGTAAAGACAGACCACGGCACCTCGAAGTCATGGTGCTTGAACTTCTTGAAGGGAGTCGGATTGAGGGCGTTCATCAGCGCAATCATACCCTGGTGCATCGCCGCGTGGGAGAATAGGGAGATCCCGTTGCAGTCCCCCACTGCGTAGATGTGTTTCCTGTTTGTCTGGAGCTTGGCATTTACTTCGATGCCGGACTTGCCGTACTTGATTCCCGCCTTCTCTAGTTCCAGTCCACTGATTACCGGCTTTCTTCCCGCCGCAACAAGGATTTCGTCGGTGCGGAACTCGCCCCTGTCCGTAGTGGTGACGATCTTTCCGTCGACCTCCTCTACTCGCTCTATACGGGCGCCGTTGTAGACCTCTATGTCCTCCTCTTCGAAAATGCCTTTGAGGAGTTCGCCGGCCTGTCCGTCCCCCGCCGGCACCAGATGGGGATCCATATGAGCCAGGATCACGTGTGATCCCAACCTGCTGAAGGCTTGTGCCATCTCAGAACCTATGGCGCCTCCGCCTATGATCATGAGACTCTCCGGAATCTTCTCCTGCTGAAAAATATTGACATTGGTGAGCTTCCGCACCGTATCGAGCCCGGGTATGGGCGGCACCATCGGTTCGGTCCCGGTGGCGATAAAGATCTTCTTGCCCCGGTAGGTCTTCTCCCCTACCCTCACCGTGTGCGGATCGACAAAACTCGCATCCCCTTCGTTCAGTAGCATGTCGACCTTGTCGAAGGTCTTCATCGTCTTCGGTCCGTTGATGTCCTGAACCTTCCCACGGACCACCGAAAGAGGATCCTTCACTCCCGGTTTTTCGGTGGGATGGATACCGTAGTGCTCGAGGTTTTCGATGATCTTGCGCATCTCTCCCGCCTTGAGCAGGGCCTTGCTCGGGATGCAGCCGCTATTGAGGCACTCACCGCCGATCTTGTCCTTCTCGATCCCCAAAACAGAAAGTCCCATCTTCACAGCCATTGCAGAAACAGCCATGCCCGCAGGGCCCATTCCTATCACTATGATATCGTACATGCAGTACACTCCTTTGTTGTAATTGGAAATTTCAAAATATTGAGGTGTATATATAACAATATTTATTATATTAGTCAAATAGTTCGGAGAAAATTCACAATATGCGTCTCACTTTCGCAATACACTAGGCAACAACCGCGACGCTGACCCGTAACGTTCGCGACGACCCGCCTGCGCGCCGCGTTGACAACTGCGCCCAGATTTTCTATTATAGTCTTACTTTAAATAGGTAGAGTCTGAAGCGACTCTACGTACGCCCCGGTAGCTCAGCAGGATAGAGCAACTGCCTCCTAAGCAGTAGGTCATGCGTTCGAATCGCGTCCGGGGTAATAGGTAATTATTTTATAGTAGAGAAGTTAGAGGCCGCCGGCTGCACCAGCGGCTTTTTGCCCACACCGTATACACATCAATTTACAACAGTTTGAAAATACAGTAATGCTTTTTCTCAAACAATATGCTAATGTATCAACATGCCAACTATTTCGCAGTTTTACGGTATTATCATACAGATGTACTTCGACGATCACAATCCTCCTCATTTTCATGCAATCTACAATGAATACAAAGCTGTCATAAGTATTCATGACTACAGCTTACTCTATGGAGATCTCCCGGCCAAAGCACTGGGGATAGTAATCGAATGGGCAAAGCTTCATCAGCAAGAACTCCTCCAGGAGTGGAATCTTGCTCGAGATCACAAAAGCCTTTTCGAAATCGAACCTCTTCAATAGGAGCATAGTATGTTTTTTGATATAACAGATGCGCAATACGACTCGGAATACAGGATACAGCTGAAGTTCGAAGACGGGTCAAGGGGAACAGTGGACCTTTCTGGTTACATAAAACCCGATACGGTATTTGAAGTATTAAGTGATAAGCACTACTTCGAGAACTTCCGTATTGAATATGGAACCTTGGTGTGGGGAGACGGCGAGGTCGATATTGCCCCGGAAACACTCTATGAAAGAGCTACGGGAAAAGAAGTCAGGTATACTTCAAAGAAAAACGCGGTGTGATTATCTCTTTTTTATTGAGTGATGTGTACCGAAAGTCTGACGTGAGAATCGCGCCAAGCATTTCCGGCAGAAACCGAACGTCTAAGACCTTTGCGAAGCAAAAAACTGAGTGTCCGGTGTAATTACAATTTCATTGCTATAAAAATAATTGAAAAGGCTCTTCAAAATCGACGAGCCTTTTCTTTTACCCGGGTGTGATAATGCTGCAAAAATTAGACCTGATAATGAACGGGTTTGAATCTGGCAGAGGGAATCGGCTTATTCGAAGCTTTTGCCGAAGCTATCCAGGCCTCTTTCGCCTGAAGGACCTCCTGCAGGGCTTGTTCAGGAGTTTCACCCACTGCAGAACAGTATTTAAGGTCGGGAATATCGGCCACATATGCTTCATCTTCCTCACTATAGAAAATGCTGATATAGTAATCTTTCACTCTCTTTCCTCCAATGACAATCCGTATTTCTCGACTATTTCCAGGAACTGGTGTCAGCAACGGTGATAAAGTTCCGGATATCAGCGGTTTAAAAGTTCCGCTTTTA
>CAYFVU010000021.1:0-34545 GCA_964346645.1 uncultured Spirochaetaceae bacterium
ACCGCTATGGAGAATTAAAAGAACGTTTCGACGCTCCCTTCTATGCGATACGGCTTGTTCCTTTTATGGATCGCTACCAAGGAGAAGTGGAGGTATATCGAATAAGTGATAGGAAAAGTTATCCGAGGGGTCAAGGAGAAAACCGGAAAAAATGAGGACCTTCCGCCCAAAATCAGCACAAATCGCCACTCTGGAGCGAACAGGCACATCCTGTTGGTCTATACAACCCTTCAAAACGGACCGATTGATTATAATAAACGCAAAACGACCTGAAAGTACCGGAGAAATCTACACCAGGCTCCGGAGTCCCAGGTTCGTTCTCGTGCTGGATTTTCCAGCCGGGCTGAGCGTGTTCTGCAACATGAGGCATGAACTCCCAGGCCACTTGAACCGAGAAGAGTACAATCCATAGCGCCGTATCAGCTGCACTCTCTTCGGAGGGATATGCTGAGCTGGTCGGAAACCTGCGGTTTCCTGCTCGCCCATGCAACCGGGTGTAAGCTCTGCCAGGAAGACGCAGGCATTGAACATATGCACGTTTTCCTTGAAATACTCGTTGTAATGGGTATGAAAGAGAACTCGTCTCTTAAACCCTTCATAGTGGATCTTCTTCAAGGATACAGGTGGACTGGCGATATACTGGGCAAAGCTATCACGGTAACGTCGCCTCCTACTACGGGGAGATGCAGCGTTTTATAGAGGAGGAGTGCCGAATGGTCGGCAGCTTCCCCTCCCCCGTCTACGGTATGAGGATAAGCCGCTACACCGGCACCGAGAAGTGGCAGGTCAGGGTCTACAGGGTTCTGCCTGGCCGATAAGGCTGCGAATGCTGCGTCGCAGCTCTTCGAGACGTGGATCATCCCTCCGTCTCGGCTGTTTTACATCGACGCTCACGATGCGCTGCAGCGGGGCACCGGCCTCCCCCATCACCACCACCCTGTCGCCGAGGTAGACTGCCTCCTGGATGTCGTGAGTCACGAATATGGCGGTAAAGCGGCGGGTCCTGCGAATCGAGAGGAGAAGCTCCTGCAGCTCTTCTCTCTTGCGGGCATCAACACTACCGAAGGGCTCATCCATGAGAACGAGCTCCGGGTCTCCCACGAGGGTCCGCGCGAGAGCGGCTCTCTGCTTCATACCACCGGAGAGCCGGCGGGGGAAGTACTCTTCGTAGCCTGCGAGCCCCACCTCCCGGAGGATGGTGGAGACCTTTGCGAGCCGTTCATTCCGACTCGCCCCCCCGCCTGCCCCGCCTGAGCGGCGCCCCGTTCCGGCGACGAGGGGAAACTCGACGTTAGAGAAGAGCCTCTTCCAGGGGAAGAGCTGGTCGAAATCCTGAAACATCATGACACGCTTCGAATCCGGATTACGAACCAACTCTCCATCGCAGAGGAGCTCCCCCGAATCCGGACTTGCGAAACCTCCGATGAGACGTAGCAGAGTGGTCTTGCCGCAGCCCGAGGGTCCCACCACAGTGAGGAACTCAGCCGGCGGAACCGAGAAACTGAGCCCTCCCAGTACTTCGAAAACCCCCTCATCGGGGCCTGAGGCAAAGGCCTTTCGCAGCTCCCGCGCCTCTACAACGGCGGTGCTCACGACGAGAGCCCCCAGCGGCGAATAGTGATCCGTTCCAGCGTCTCGAAGACCAGCTCCTCGACCACCACACCTATCACCATTACACTTACAATCCCTGCAAAGAGACCGGTGGTATCCATGAAGACGCGGCGCTGGAAGATAAACCAGCCAAGGCCGCCGCGGGCACCCACCGCGCCGAAGACCATCTCCGCCGCTATGAGAGCCCTCCAGGCACGAGCCCAGCCGATACGCAGCCCCGCAAGGAGAAAGGGGAAGGCTGAGGGTATGAGGAGGTGGTAGAGAGTCTCGAGGGAGCCGAGTCGGTAGTTGCGCACCACATCGTAGAGGTGGGCGGGGACGGAGCGAAAACCGGCGTAGAGGTTGGTGGTAAGGGGCCAGACCACCGAATGAACGATAATAACTATAACCGCCGCATACCCGGTGCCGGCCCAGAGGATTACCAGGGGAAGGAGTGCTATACCGGGAAGGGGGTGGAGAAAGGCACTGAGACTCTCCACTATCGCGGCCATACGCCTGTCCGCCTTCGCACCGAGACTCAGGAGGAGGGAGATGAGGATGCCTATGCCCAGCCCCTCGGCTATCAAGAGGAGAGAGAGGGCGGTGCGGCTCGGCAGCTCGCCGGTGAGAATCGAGGCCCAGAGGGAGCCCATAACCGAAGAGAAGGGGGGAAAGAGGAGCTGCGAGGCGCCGCCTAAGCGAGCGCCCATCTCCCAGAGCAGGGCCGCTGCGAGGACGAAGAGCGCGTGCCCGAGGAGGCGCCGCAACGGAGCTCTACTTCCCCCGTAGACCCCGGTATTTCCGGGCTCCTGCCCGAGTCCCCTTCCGAACCCCCGCTGTCCTCTCATCGTCGGAGAACCTCCTCGACCTCGAGCCGCTCGTTCAGGTAGCCGTGGCGATGCATGAAATCGATAAACTCTTCTATACCGTGAATCTCCGGTCCGTAGACCAGCTCTTCGTCGAGGAGGTAGTCGTAGAGCTTAGCTTGGTCCATCTCGTACTCGTCCGAAAGAATCCGCGAGGCCTCCTCGGGATGCTCCTCGGTCCAGATGGCCGCCTCGCGTACCACGGCTACAAAGAGCTCAGAGAGCTCGGGCATCTCCTGCAGGGCCTCGACGGTCAAGGCTCCGACTATGAAGGTAAACTCGCCCCCCATTGCCTCTCTGCCGGAGAGGAGGAGGCGCATACCCTCACGGCTGAGCTCCTCCATAATGTAGGGCGGCGAGGTAAAGTGGGCGCTTATATCCCCCTTTGCCAGGAGGGCCTGCATGCCGTCGGGGTGGTTCATCGTGACAAGGTTTCCGTCGAGGGCTCCCGCCTCTCCGAGCTCCCGCTCGCAGGCCATAGAGAGGAGAATATGCTGAATACTGCCGGGCTGCGGCAGGGCAATCCGGTCGCTGCCGGCGAAATCCGAGAGACTTCGCAGCTCCTCCCGCCAGGTGACCAAGCCGAGGGGGGCCTTCGAGAGACCGGAAACCATCTTCCACTCCATCCCTCTGTCGAAACCGATGAGAAAGGGAGGAATTCCCATAAAACCCGCATCTACCCGTCCGCCCAAAATCGCCTCGCGAATTGCCGCCGTGTTACCGAGCCTCCGCCAGGATATCTCGGTATTCTCGATCCCCTCTTCGGCAAGCCGCTTTTCCAACATTTTCCGGCTGCGCATTATCTGCAGCGGCGCATAGGCAAGACCATACTGCTCGGCTATGGTGAAGCGCTGTTCCCCCCCTGCAGCCTTGGACTCAAACCCGTTTGAGCCGTCGCGGGAAGTCGACTCAGCCTCCGCGGAACTCTCTGTTCTCCCGTCGCCGCGGCCGCCCCCCTGCAACTCCTGCTCGCCCGCATCATCTGCACAGGAGGCAAGGAGGAGTATAGCGGAGAGAAGGAGGAAAAGGAGCAGGGCCGTCGAAGGGCAGGGGCCGACTCCGCCACAATCGAAATCGCGACCGGCGTTTTGCCCCTTCCCCCTTAGCGAGGTGGATACTCGTGCGTGAAAAACAAACCTTAGTAAAAAATGTCTCTTCATACACGGTATCTTAGTACGAAGGAAAAATTATGTCGATTCCATTTTCGAATTGCTGAGGTACATGGAGAGATTCCCGAGAGTAATCGGCTATTCGATTACGCCCCTGCCCATCGTAGACGGCAAGACGGGAGTAGCTCTCCTCGATACGGCTGTTTATCGCCTCTCTATCGTCTGCCCGGAGGATGAGGTAGCCGGCCCTGCCGGTGGAATTTTCCATAGGCGCGATCCGCCTTCCCGGCTCGAGGAGGTAGCGTCCCCCCTCGACTCCGGGACGCCGCAGGAGCTCCTTCATCTCGCCGGTCGAGGCAACGGTGAGGGGATGGGTAAAGAGGAGGAGGACCGAGAGGTAGCCCCCGGCGGGATAACGGAAGCTCTTCAACTCCTGCAGCGAGGCCTCGGCGGGCCGGCCGTAGAGGGCCTCCTCGATTCCCAGCCGCAGAACGTCGACTCCCGTAAGAAGGGGTAGAAACTCGTCTTCGTAGGCGCCGCCTATCCTGCAGGCGATCTCGTTCATCTTTACCCCCTCACTCCCAATCAGCATTTGAAAGTAGACGGGCCCCTCCTCTATCGCAAAGCTCTCGACAACGTGGCGGGAGATTTCCAGTATACGGTCTCCCCAGCGCGCCATGTAGCGGGAGGGGTAGTTGTGGCTCACGCAGATGCCGATGTGGGGAGCCCTGCTTATGGTCACCCGGTCGGTGATGCTGAGGGGGTAGAGGCGGCCATCGACCACCCAGCCGCTAAAGGTTACCTCTCCCCCCTCGTAGAATTCCTCCGCGAGGGCGTATCCCTCCCGGCTAAAGGAGAGGGTTCTAGGCAGTTGATTCCGGGCCTCCTCGAGATTCAAGACCTTTACCACCCCTCTCTGTCCCTGACTGTCTACGGGCTTGAGAACCAGAGGAGCCTCGAGCGCATAGAGACGATCCAGATCTCCCTCTCCCCCGAGGATTCGGTAGCGGCAGCTCGGAATGCCTGCTTCGTCGAAGAGCCGCTTCATTACCCGCTTGTTCGTCACTGCGAGGGCCGTTTCGGCGCTGAGTACCTGCGCAAGGGAGAGCTCGCCGGCGGCGCGTGCAACGGTAAGGACCGGTTGATCCGTTCCGTAGGTAAAAAGTCCATCGGCACCAAAGGCCGAGGCGGCAGCTCTCGTAGCCTCCGGATCGAAGGTGTCGGCTCGATAAAATACGTCGCACAGCTCTATACCGGGAGCTTCAGGATTTGCATCGGAGACAGCCACCCGGCAGCCGAGCTCCTTCGCGCGGCGGATTCCGAGTATCTGCCCGTCTCCTCCCCCCACACACAGGAGCCGCGGGACATCACATCCCGCCCCGGCCTCCTCCTCAGGCTCACAAATACCCCTGCTCAAAAAGATTGACGCTAAAGGGCTCATAGAGGGGGCGGAAAGAATGAGCAGGAGGAGGCTCTTGGTCAGCTTTAAGAGGGGGTAGCGGGAGTGCCCGCGCCCCGAGGCCGCCGGCGAGATTTCTATATGGTCCACTGCTTTCGCCTCCCTCACCAGCGCCGCCGAGAGGTAGCCTATACGACCGCCCCTCGCGCAGACCCCTTCGATAAGAGAGGCCCTACACGCGCGAAAGCTGCTCGGACGCAGATTCGCGGCGCTCTGACTAATCCGGCGAAAGAGAAAGTCTCGTAGCCTCGAGCCGATGTCTCGATGGACGCTGCGCACGGTCGCCGGCGACGGGACACCGAATACGAGCTCCACATCGCCTTTGAGACGATCAAGCAGCAGGGGAATATCTTCGGGGGCGTGCTGCAGATCGTCGTCTATGGTCACGAGATACCTTCCCCGGGCCCTGCAGAGACCGCAGAGGCTCGCCCGCTGCTGCCCCCGGTTTCTAGA
This sequence comes from uncultured Spirochaetaceae bacterium, assembly GCA_964346645.1. Classification (GTDB taxonomy): domain Bacteria; phylum Spirochaetota; class Spirochaetia; order DSM-16054; family Sediminispirochaetaceae; genus CAYFVU01. The sequence goes on from CAYFVU010000021.1 coordinate 5,478, forward strand.
GAGATACAGCGCCCGGACATCCTCTTCCCGAGCCGCCGCCCGGCGAAGCTGCTCCCGGGTATCGTCCTCGCTGCCGTCATCGACGAGGAGGATCTCACAGGAGGCGTAGACCGAGAGAACCGGCAGGAGTCTCTTGAGGAGGGGTTCAACGAGATCGGCTCCGTTGAAGATGGGGACTATTACGGAAACATCGATGGGCCGTTCCATAGAGCGAGCCCGGCAAGTATAACAAGGCTCCCGGAAATATGGTAGAGGGTCACCCTCTCATGGAGGAAGAGTCTGCTTCCGAGTACCACTCCCACGTAACTGAGTCCCGAGAAACCGTAGGCGGCCGAGAGGGGCAGCCGGGAGAGGGCGTACATGTAGAGCAGCGGTGCCCCCGCTACCGAAAGACCGCCGGCCATCGTGTACGGGTTAAGCATACTCTTCAGCCCGTGAGCGAGCCGTATCTTTCCCTGCCGCCGAAAGGCAATGCGTGCCGAACCCCTCTTGAGAAGCAGCTGCCCCGTAGTCGTCATGAGAACCATCAGGAGGAGAGCCGGATAGGGGGTCATTCTTTTGCCTCTCCCCTCGCAATGAGGAGAACGCCGAGTAATACGAAGAGAGAGCCGAGGAGCTTGTAGACCGAGATATCCTCCCCGAAGGCGAGGGAGGAGAGGAGAAGAACGAGGGGAAAGGAGATACTGAGGACCGGATAGGCGACCGAAAGCTTCATACGCTTGAGGATGACCGCCCAGGCGAGCCCCCGGAGGGTGAAAAAGAGATAGGTCCCCGCCACGAAGAGGAGGGTAATCCCCCGCCCACTCGAGAGAGAGAGACCAGCGGCTTTCGCGCAACTCTGCCCTGCGAGGATGAGCATCAGGGGTATGAGGAGGAGGAGATAGGGGGAGTGTCTCACTCCTCCTCCCCCTCGGACTCTTCTACGGAATCTCCCTGCGAATACTCCGCCGTCTCGCGGTGGGCCTCGGGGATGTGGAGGATCTCACGGGGCTTGCTTCCGTTCTGCGGCCCCACGATGCCGCGATGTTCCATCTCTTCGACGAGCCGTGCGGCACGGTTGTAGCCGATCTTGAGCCGGCGCTGCAGATAACTCGCCGAGGCCTTGCCGGCGGTCGCCACTACCCCTACCGCCTTTTCGATCAGCGGATCGTTCATCTCGCCGCCGAAGAGGTCGTCCTCGTCTTCGTCGTCCTCGAAGAAGATCTCCTCGTCGATGTAGTCGGGCTCGCCGAGACTCCGTACGTAATCGGTCACCCGCTCGACCTCCTCCTCGGCCATGAATGAGCCCTGGATACGGGTCGGATGCGGGTTCCATGCGGATGTGAAGAGCATGTCGCCCTTGCCGAGGAGCTTCTCCGCTCCCACCGCGTCGATGATTATTCGCGAGTCGAACTTGCTCGCCACCATGAAAGCGATGCGCGAGGGTATGTTGGCCTTTATGAGACCGGTGATGACATCGATGGACGGCCGCTGTGTTGCGAGGACCAGGTGAATGCCGACCGCCCGCGACATGGCCGCAAGCCGCGCCAGCGTCGACTCCAGCTCCTTGCCGCTGGTGGCCATGAGGTCGGCGAACTCGTCGACCACCACCACGATGTAGGGCAGCGGCTCGTTGGCGAGACGTCTCTTCTTCACCTTCTTGTTGTAGGACTGGATGTCGCGCACCCCCATGTTGTCGAGGAGGCTGTAGCGCCGCTCCATCTCGTAGAGGCAGTATTGCAGCGCCTGAAAGGCCCGCTTCGGCTCGGTGATCACCGGCGTCAGCAGGTGAGGGATGTCGTTGTAGAGCTTCAGCTCGACGATCTTGGGATCGATGAGCATCACCCGCACCTCTTCGGGACTCCTGGTGTAGAGAATCGAGCAGATGATGGAGTTAACGCAGACCGATTTTCCCGATCCGGTCGCGCCGGCGATGAGGAGGTGGGGAGTCTGCACCAGATCGACGAGCTGCGTCTCCCCGGTAATGTCCTTGCCGAGGATGAGAGGAATCTCTTTGTCGGTCTCCTGGAACTCCTCGCTCTGCAGCATCTCGCGGAAACTGACGAGGGAGCGTTTGCGGTTGGGCACCTCGATGCCGACGGCGTGTTTGCCGGGTATGGGGGCGACGATGCGCACGCGGCTCGCCGCGAGGCGCAGGGCGATGTTGTCGGCGAGGTTCACGATCTTCGAGAGCTTTACCCCCGGCGCGGGGAGGATCTCGAACATCGTGATTACCGGCCCCTTCTGTATGCCCGTCACCTCCGCAGTTATCTTGAACTCCTCGAGGGTCTGCTTGAGGACCTCCGCGGAGCTGCGGGTCTCGTCGTCTATGACCCAGTAGTGGCTGTCCGGATAGTCGTGGAGCAGCTCCTCCTCCGGCACTCTGTACTCCCAGGGCCTGGTGGAGGCGTTTGAAGGAGGAGCGGGAACGGGCCGCTCCGCCTCATCCTCATATTCCGGATACTCGAAGTCCACTTCGGACGGCGCATCCGCCGCCCGGGAGTCATCGGCCCCGGCGACCTCCTCCGCATCGGAAAAGTCGGCCTCCTCGGCACTCTCGGCAGCATCATAGGCATCAGCCTCATCGACGTCCTCCGGTTCGGGATCAGTCTCGAGCCCGAGTTCCGCTTCGGTCTCGAACTCGGGTTCTTCCTCCTGCGGGCTGCGGTCGCGCAGGACCTCGAGGTCGGGGAGCTTCGGCATTTGGGGAAACTGTATTCCTCGAGAAGCTGAGGGGAATTCCTGCCAACTATCCACTTCTTCGAGTTCCGCAGCCCCGTCGTCATCCTCGTCGACTACAACGGCCGCATCTCCCTCCGTATCGCTGCCCTCCCATTCCTCATTCTGTCGAGGAGCAGGGAGGAGCCTTCGTCCCAAACGCGCGAGCTTGCCCTCAGCCCTGAAGACCAGAGTAGCAAGCAGGTATATGGCGAGAATTTCGCCGACGGTGAGGAGAAAGAAGATGACTGTAGCGGCCTGAGGGCCGAAGGTGCGCGCAACCGTCTCGGCTGCCGTCCCCCATCGTCCGGAAACGAGCTGAAACACGATCGAGGCTGAGAAGAAGGGAATGATGCCGAGGGTGGCGGCAAAGAGCACACGCCGGTTGAGAGTCGGCAGCAGGAGGAGAAAGGCGCAGAGGAAGAGGTAGACCGGGAGGTAGAATCCCGCATACCGGAAGCTCTCGAAGAGAAAGCGCCCCGGAACGGAGAAGAACGGGGGAAGCCCGCGAGCCTCGAGCGCGGTAAAGAGAAGAGCTACAGTTGTATAGGTAGCGGCGACGACCAAGAGTACCGCCGAAGCGCCCAAGGCAGAACGTAAACGCACGTGTACCTCCTTTTTACAAGTATCGGAATAATTTCGACGCCTTTGAGGGGATGTGTGAGCTTTAGATGAATATGAATCCGGCAATCCCCAGCGGTATGAGGTAGATGCTGAAGAGATACAACCTCCCCTTCCTCACCAACGAGAGCAGGAGGAGCAGACTGATCAGCCCTACGATAAACGATGCGGCGAAACCGGCGGCAACTACCCCCGGAGTTACCGAGGAGAGCAGACTGTCGGCGTCCTTGAGCTCGAGGAGGAGGGCTCCGACAATGGCCGGAATGGATATCAGGAAGGAGTACTCACCGGCCTTCTCTCGACTCATGCCGGAGAGGAGGGCCGCAGAGATCGTGGCGCCTGCCCTCGAAATGCCGGGGAGCACTCCGAATCCCTGAGCAATCCCCGCGATGAGCCCGTGCTTCACCCCGATGGTTCCGTAGCCTACGTTGCCCCGGGCAAAACGGGTACTTATGAGCAGAACACCGGTGACGATGAAGAACACCGATACGATCTTGATGTGTCCGAACCACTCCATCCGCTCGAACAGCAGGCCTAGTACTCCCGTGACGACCGTCGAGACCAGGATGATCCAGAGCAGGCGTAAATTCTCCTTGTCCTCTTCGTCCTGTTTACCCACGAGCGTTTTGCCGATCGCGGTGAGGATTCTCCCGACCCGGTCTCTGAAGACGAGGAGCACCACGAAGAGTGTGGCTACGTGTAGCAGCACATCGAAGAGCAGCGGTACGTGATGGAGTGACATCACGTTCTTCATTACCACGAGATGTCCGGAACTCGAGACGGGCAAAAACTCCGTTATGCCCTGAATCGCCCCGAGGAGAAGCGACTCTCCATATGTCATGACTACTCCCTATATTTCAAAAAAAGATTCGACGATCTCTCTGATCTCGATACCATGGTAAATGTACCCGTAAACTACCGCCGACACAAGAACCTTTCGGCCGTAGTGCGAAGTTTCTTTGAATGGGATCGCCTCGAGCAGCAGGTCTCCCGGCAGCTCAGGATTACCCCTCACCCAACGCCTCACCCGGGTTATTCCCCCGTTATAGGAGAAGAGGGCCTGGCTGTAGCTGTCCGTGCGACCGATCAGATGATCGAGGTACCATCCGCCGAGCCTCAGGTTTAGTTCCGGATCCGTGAGATCTGTCACCTCCATTCCTATGCGAGAGGCCACATCGCGGGCGGTCGAGGGCATCAACTGGCTGAGCCCCACCGCTCCGGCCGTTGATGAGATGTCGGCCGAGAAGAGGCTCTCCTCACGCACGAGGGCAAAGAGGAGGTAGTCCGGGAGTCCGAACTCATCGCTCACCTCTTCCATAATACTCTCGTAGGCCCTCGGGTAGAGCAGATGAACGTCCTCCAGCTCTATGCTCCTGCCCGCCGCCGCTAAGTAGCGCGACAGGAGGCGCACGGACTCCAGATAGGCCTCCTGCCGCTGCAGACTACCAGCCCATCGCCTGACGGTAAAAGGAGAGAGTTTCGACAGTAACTCCTCGTTGTCGCCGTAGAGCTCGAAGGCGTATTCGGGGAGGTCGTATGCGATATAGCCTGAGAGGATCTTGGCGGTGTCGGCAGCCGCGGGGACCCGCAGGGCCGCAGGGTCGGCCGAGGCCGGAGCCGTGCTCTCTGCCGTAAAGCTTCTCCCCTCCTGTCTGCAGAACGGCCACCAACCGCCATCCCCCGCCGATCCGTCCAGACCGAGGACCTCCAGACGCTCCTCCGCCATAATACGGTAGTAATTAGCTGCGCCGGCCCCGCAGCCGCTCTTTACCGCGTGTGCGAACCACATGCGGATGTGCGGCTCTTCCGCTTCGAAATAACCGAGCTCGGCCGCTCGTGCGGCAATGTAGGAGAACCTGGCTGCAGAAAAGGAACGGCTCGTACGGACCAGAATATCCGCGGACCTCGCGATCAGCTCCCATCTGCGCGATCTGACGAGCCTGTCGGCGAGATCGAAGAGCACGTCGTCGTAGTAGGCGGGCTCCTCCCATTCATCCGTGAGCCGTAGGAGCTCCTCTACCGCGCCCTCGGGGTCGATCCGCATGAGACTGTCGTAGCGATACCACCTCATCCGTTCACGCTGATCCTCAGGGGCCAGCTCGCAGGCCCGCTCGTAGAGCCGCATCGTCTCCGGGTACCTCCCGAGCCTCCGCTTCAGATAGGCTTCGGTCTCGAGAAACCAGAAGAGGTTCTCCTCAGCATCTGCGATTGTCTTTGAGGCTGCATTCGCAGCCGCTTCTTCCAGACGCTCCCTCGCCGCCTCGGCAAGCTTCATCCCCTCCCAAAGGTGCCCCGAATAGAGTACCGCCCTCACGTATTCGTCTCCGGGATGCGAAGTGAAGAGCCCCGCCATAGATTTTCCACCGCCGTCTGTATTTCCGACAGTCGATAGATAGCTCCGGTACGCGTAAAAGGCGTCCCGATATCGCCCCTCGGCCAGGAGCATCTTTGCCCGAATGAAGGCGGATTGCCCGCTATCGAGCTCTTCGTAGTCGAGACCACGGATCGAGTCCGGATAGGAACTGCCCCCTATATCGAAACCGAGCCAGGCATACAGTGAGTCGGGCAGCAGACCGACAGGATACTCGGACATGTACTCGAGCAGGCCTCGCTGCCAGCCCTGCTCTCGACGATGCCAACGCTCCCAAACTCGAAAGAAATCCCTCCGCGCCGCGGACTTTCCATCGCCCCACTCGGCGAGCTCTGCGGAGTCTTCGTCTCCGGAGAGTTCGGCTGCCAGCTCCTCGTAACGCTCCAGAGCGAGAAGTCCGGCGTAGAAATATCCCCGAATCGGTGTTTGCGCTGCGCGCATCTCCCGTTTCTCGAGGTATTTTTTCCCATACCTCACCGCCTCTTCGTAGCGTCCCCTTTCGAACAGCAGGGAGAGATGGGATTCCCTCGCCGCCATGCGGATAGGGGAAGAAGCATTTTCAGCCGCCTCCTCGAACAGCTCGAGCGCCTTCTCCGGCATGTCGGATTGACGAAAGTGTACGCCGACATAGTAGACCGCATCCGAGCCGATGTAACGGCTGGTTTTTTCGCTTATGCTCTCTTCGGAATAGGATTCGAGGCCTTCGACAGGGATCGAGACGAATGTTTCGGCGCAGGAGAGCCGATGGCTGTGCAGCAAGAGAAACATGAGAATGAACACGAGTGCATATCCGAAACGCATGTCGGCTGAACGAGCCGGCACGCGTTCCTTACTCGGGCTTGGGGATGAAGATCTTGTCTTGGGCGTATATGCGGTCGGGGTTTTTGATGTCGTTCTGATCTGCGATCTCATTGAAGAACCATGGTGTATTGTAAAAGGATGAAGATATGCCCCAGAGTGTATCACCCCACCTGATTCTGTACCATACCCCGTTTTCCCAGTTCTCCTTGTCGCCGGAGGTGCCGATAGCGCGCGCCGTGTCGCCGGATTCTCCCTCTGCTGCCTCCGCCTCCGCGCCTTCATCGCTTTCCTCGGCCGGGGCCTCGGTTTCCGCAGTCTCTTCAGTCTCTTGCGCTATCTCTGCCTCGTCTGCCGCGGCAGCTCCGGTCTGCGAAGAGGCTTGTTCGCTCTCTTCCTGCACCTCCTCTTCGGGGGCGCTCTGCGCCTCGAGCGGGGGGACCGACTCCTCGGTCTGCGACATGAACACGAAGAGATAGAGGAGCGAGCCGATGAGCGCGAGCGCGAGAATCACGAGGACCCCGACGAGTACGGGGCTGCTCTTCGATTTCTTCTCCTCCTGCTCCTGCTCATCCTCCTCTTCTCTGTAAGGCGAAAACGGCTCTTCTTCACCGAAGGGCTGCTCCTCGCCGAAGGGCTGCTCTTCTTCACCGAAGGGCTGCTCCTCGGAAAAAGGCTCCTCCTCTTGCGAGCTCTCCTCCGAGCCGAAGATGTCCTCCTCGGCTTCCGATGCGGCGAAGTCCTCTCCGGCTTCACTCTCTTCGCCGAGCTCGAGCTCTTCTCCAGTCTCGAGCTCTTTACCTGTCTCGAACTCTTCTCCAAAATCGGTGTCGCTCAGATCCGGGAGCTCCTCCTCGAGCTCTGTACCGGCAGCTTCGGTTTCCTCCTCGAGACCCTTCGTGCCGTCTACCTCTTCGTCCCAATCTATATCTTCGGGAAAGTCCACTGAAGTATTCTCGTCCTCGAGGGAGAAGTCCGGCACCTCGTACAGCCCCTCTTCTTCCAGGTTCTGAAGACTCACGGAGAGGCTCTGCCTCGCACCGCCTGATCTGTCCTCCGCGGTCGTCTCGAGGTTTCCCTCATCATCGAGTCCGACGACCATCTCGATCTCGGTCTCGCCGCTTTTGCCCTCCGAAATCTGCTCAACTAAGAGGCTTCCCACATAGGAGGCGTCGGAGAGGTCCTTTTCAGTTCCTCTGTACAGGTCTATCTGCACGTTTTCCTGGTTATCGTTTACGGTAGTAAGAACGAGCCGCTTCTTTTTCGCCTCTCCTTCGTCGAGTATAGGATAAAATGTTCCGTCGGCGATTTTTATTCCTATCTTCTGTTCCGCCACAATGGCTCCTCCATGATACTTATCAGCCTATAACCGGTTGATCCGGTTGTCAATGTTTCTGAGCATTTCCTTGACTCACTTACCCAAGAACATCATAATTGGGTTATGTTTGCCACACCCATATTCGTAATACCTGCCGTTGTTGTGTTGGCAGCCCTCGCTCTTATTTTCGTCGTGTTTGCTTCAAAAAATAAGCAGGGCGGGGGTAAAAAGAACAACAAGTTGCATCAAAAGGACTCAGCCGCCAGGGTCAAAGAGGCGCAGAAACGACTCACGCAGAACCCGAAGGATGCGGATGCCCTACAAATAGTGGCAGAAAACCACTTCAACGAGGGGCGCTACGACAAAGCGATGAAGACCTACGAACTCCTCATCGAGTTGTGCGCGACCAACAAGGAACTCGACGAGTTCGACTTCACCCTCAAATACGCCCTCTCGGCGCTCAAGATGAAGAACTACAAGGAGGCCTATAAGTCTCTTCAGATATGCCGATCGAAGAAACAAGACGTCTTCGAGGTCAACTTCAATCTCGGTTACCTCGAATATGCCCGCAAGAATTACGAGAAAGCCTTCAAGCTCCTCTCTCAGGCCAAGGAGTCGCAGTCGGAGCACGCGCAGACTCTCAAATATCTCGGCCTCGCGGCCCTCAAACTGCTCAAATACAAGGAGGCGACTGGGCACCTGCGCAAGGCGCTGGACATGGAACCGGATGACAAGGAGGCACTCTACTCTCTCGGCCAGGCCTACCACAACCTCGGCCAGAACGACTACGCGATAAAGGTCTTTACCCATCTGCGGGGAGACCCGAAGATGGGACCCATGGCATCCCTCTTCGCCGGAACCATCCACCTCAACAGCCAGCAGTACGAGAAGGCGGCAATGGACTTCTCCATCGGTCTGCGCCACGAGCAGATGAAGCAGGAGACGAGACTCGAGCTCAAGTACCGTCTCGCCACTACCCACATAAAGCAGCAGCAGATCGGCGAAGCGCTCAATCTGCTAGAGGAGATCAAAAACGAGAAACCCGATTACCGGGATGTCGACTCGTTGATCCAGAGCTACGGAGAGCTCCACAAGAACCAGCACCTCAAGACCTACCTCATCGCGCCGACCTCCGACTTCGTCGCTCTCTGCAGGAAGCTCGTGAAGGCCTATTTTCTGAAGGCAAACGTGAAGATCTCCGACATCAGCATGCACAAGAACGAGTACGCCGACATCCTCACCGAGATCAGCACGCCGAAATGGGAGGACATCGTGCTCTTCCGCTTCATGCGCACCACCAACCAGGTCGGCGACATCGTGCTGCGGGAGCTCTACGCAAAGCTGAAGGAGGTGCGCGCCGGCCGCGGATTCTGCGTCACCGCCGGTAAATTCTCGGAGAGTGCCCAGCAGTTCGTCGAGGCGAGGCTCATCGACCTCGTAGAGAAGGAACAGCTGCTCAAACAGATGAAGGAAGTGGAGAAGCGGAAGATCATCTGAGGCTGAATAGCAATGCGTTGCGCTCCTCGTCGAGGAAGGGTACGGTCAGAGGTATTATCTGCGGCTCGGAGGCTCCGGGTTCGGCGAATACGCTGCTGCGGTATCCGTCCATTCCCCTGAGCTCCGATTCGATAAAACTGCGTTTTCCCCCATAGATCAATATGCTGCCTCCCTCCTCTAAAAGGATCGGTTGTATAAGCTCCAGAGCCTCGGAAACGGGACGGAAGGCCCGGCAGATCACCAGAGGTACGCGGCGGCAGACCTCCTGCACGTCCGCCTCTACCACCTCGACCCTCTCCTTCAGACCGAGCAGTCCCGCGACGCTCCGCAGGAAGGCGGCCTTCTTCCTCTTCCGCTCGACCAGAGACATCTGCATATCCGGAAACACGAGGGCCAGCGGAATACCGGGAAAGCCTCCGCCCGCGCCGGCGTCGACGGCCCTCCTCGGCAGCCCTTCTACGATGCGGTACGTAGCGAGAGAGTCGAGCACATGGCGAACCACCACCGTGCCGGGTTCAGGATCAGACACGAGACGCACCTTCCCGTTCCAGAGGCCGATCTCCTGCAGATAGATCATGAATCGGTCGATGAGAGAACCCTCGGGCGAGATGCCGAGCTGCTCGAGTCCCTCGGCGAGAATATCCTCCGGCCTGCTGCTCTTACCCCCCGGCGATTTCTCTTCTTCGGCCATTCAGGACCTCCTCTTCCCCTTGCCGAGGGCAACCATGAGCACGGCGATGTCGGAGGAGCGGACGCCGGAGACCCTCGAGGCCTGCCCGACGGAGACCGGCCGGATCTCCTTCAGTTTCTGTCTGCTCTCCGTGGATATACCGTCGACCTTGTCGTAGTCGAAGTCTTCCGGGATGCTCATGGATTCCAGGCGGTGAAAGCGATCGACCTGAGCCTGCTGCCGGCGAATGTAGCCGTCGTACTTTGCTTCGAGGGCCACGTGTTCGAGCCACTCCCGCTTGTAGCCCGCCAGATCCGGCAGCAGCTCCGCGATATCCTCGAGCTCGACCTCCGGAACCTTCAACAGCTCCAGGACGGTCTTTCCCACGTGGCTCTTCCACACATCTCCGTCACCCGTGCCGACGCGCCGTTTCCGCGCCAATTCGCGGATCTCTTCGATACTCTCCACCTTCTCCTGGAATCGCTCCCAGCGCTCGTCATCGACTAACCCCGCTTCCCTTCCCTTGCCGGTGAGCCGCATGTCTGCAGAGTGGTGGCGCAGGTTGAGCCGGTACTCCGCCCGGCTGGTAAACATCCGGTAGGGCTCCTCCGTCCCGAGAGTGACGAGGTCGTCGATAAGGACTCCCGCGTAGGCCTCCGCCCGCGAGAGGATGAGAGGCTCACGTCCCCGCAGCGAAAGGGCCGCGTTGATACCCGCCAACAGCCCCTGTACGCCCGCCTCCTCGTAACCGGAGGTGCCGTTGGTCTGTCCGGCCATGTAGAGCCCCCTGATGCGCTTGCTCTCGAGACTCGGGTAGAGCTGACGCGGGTCCACGTAATCGTACTCTACCGCATAGCCCGGGCGCATGATCTCCGCGTGCTCGAGACCGGGAAGCGTGCGGATAAAACGCTCCTGCACCTCCTCCGGGAGGCTGGAGGAGATGCCGTTGAGGTACATCTCCTCCGTACCGAGCCCCTCCGGTTCGACGAAGATCTGATGCCGCTCCCGATCGGGAAATCGGACCACCTTGTCCTCGATGGAGGGGCAGTAACGGGGGCCGACTCCCACTATCTTGCCGCCATAAAGAGGTGAGCCGTCCATGTTCTCCCGGATTATCGAATGAGTCTTTCCGCTGGTATAGGTGATGTGACAGGAGACCGAGGGGCGGTCTACAGAGTCGTGCATGAAGCTGAAGGGGAGCATCTGTGCATCTCCCCTCTGCTCCTCGAGCTCGTCGAAGTCGATAGAGGAGCGGCGCACCCGCGCGGGGGTCCCTGTCTTGAGCCTCCCCACCGAAAAGCCGTGTCTCCGCAGGGCATCGCCGAGGCCGACCGCCGCCGGCTCTCCGAGCCTGCCGGAAGAGCACACGTAGCCGCCGATGAAGATCTTTCCCTCCATGAAGGTGCCGGTATTCAGTATTACACGCGGCGCAGAGATGCGACGACCCCGCTCGGTGAGCACGCCGACAATGCGGGACTCGCCGCCGTCCTCCTCGTAGAGGATGTCGACCACCGAGTCCTGGAAAAGCGAGAGCTTCGCCTGTCCCTCCATCGTCTCCTTGGCCAGACGGCTGTAGGAGAACTTGTCGGCCTGCGCCCTCGGCGCCTGCACGGCCGGCCCCCGGCGACGGTTGAGGATGCGGAACTGTATCATCGTGGCGTCGATGAGCTTGCCCATCTCGCCGCCAAGGGCGTCGATCTCCCTGACCATGTTTCCCTTCGAGAGTCCGCCTACGGCGGGGTTGCAGGAGAGCCTGCCTATCGCATCGAGACTCTGGGTAATGAGGAGGGTCCGGCATTCCAGCCGCGCGAGAGCCAGCGCCGCCTCTATTCCCGAGTGGCCTCCGCCGACCACCACCGCATCAAAATCCATCGCTACTTCCCTACACAGAAATCAGAGAAAATTCTGCCGAGTATGTCGGCCGAGGTGACCTCGCCGGTTATCTCCCCGAGGCTGTCGACCGCATCTTTTATATCCGCGGCAACGAAGTCGAGGGGAACTTCCTTCTCTATGCCGCTCTGCGCCTCGGCGAGCGCTGAAGAGGCCCGCTGCAGCAGGTCGAACTGGCGCCTGCTGTCTATGTAGAGCTCCCCCTCACCCGAATCTGCTCCCAGAAGACGCCTTCCGATCTCCTCCTCCAATGCGGCGAATCCCCGGCCAGTGACCGCGCTGACAGACAACCAGCCGGCGTGTTCGTTGTCAGAGAGGTCGGCCTTGTTGAGGATGAAGAGAAAGCGTTCGTCATCAACCCTACTCCCGTAGAGCTCGAGCTGCTCATCCGAAGGCCCCTCGACACCGTCGACGAGATAGAGGACGAGGGAGGCTCCCTCGATCACGCGCTCGCTGCGCCGGATACCCTCCTGCTCGAGCGGGTGGTCTGCATCCCGCAGACCCGCCGTGTCGACGAGCCGTACGGGAATGCCCCGTATCGAGATCCACGACTCGATGTAATCGCGCGTGGTGCCGTGCACTTCGCTGACGATCGAACGGTCCTCACGTAAAAAGAGGTTGAACAGCGAAGACTTGCCCGCATTCGTCGGTCCGGTGATGGCGACGAGGGCTCCCTCCTGATAGATCCTGCCTGCCCTATAACCGGCGGCCAGCTCATCCAGCCGTTCTTTGACCTCTGCGAGCTCGGAGGTGTCCAGCTCCGGCGGCGCCTCGAGCTCGTCCTCCGGGTAGTCGAGCTGCACCTCCACTGCGGAGAGCAGCTTCGCAAGCCGCTGCTTGGCCTCATCTATCCGCCTCCACACGTTTCCCGATAGCCGACCGAGGGCGAGGTTCTGCGCCCTTCTCGACTTCGCGCTCACTATCTCTCCGACCGCCTCCGCACGCGTCAGATCCATCTTGCCGTTCAGGAAGGCCCGGAGGGTAAACTCACCCGCCGCTGCGTCGCGAAAGCCCGCCCCGCGAAGGAGCTCGAGGATACGCTGGATTCCCGGGAGACTGCCGTGGCACGATATCTCCACGCTCTCCTGCCCGGTGTAGCCATGCGGGGGCCTAAAGACCGCAGCAACTACTTGATCGACCGTCTCTTCGCTCTCCGGATCGCGAATAAGGCCGTAGTGCAGGGTGCCGTTCTCTGCGTCTCGAAGCGCGTGCGCCCCGGAGAATAGGCCGGCAACCAGCTCGATGCAGCCTATTCCGGCGGTACGGATTACCGCGAGGGCGCTCTCTCCCCAGGGAGTGGCGAGCGCGGCAATGGGCTCTTCGGTGTCGTAGGGGAGCTCCTGCATATGTACATAGTATATGAAATGAGCAGAGAATGGAAAAGAGGAGAAAGTCCCGGGCTATTGAGACTTGGTCGGAAGGCAAGTCGAGCAGTGGGACTCATTGCCGAGAGCAGGCGGAGCTGCTACACTTCTATCCTATGGACGAACAGGAAGGAGCAACGACCGAATACCTCTCCTCGCTCGTAGCCTCCCTGCAGCACATAAGGAGGCGGATCCGTGAACGTACCGAGGAGAGCGGGAAGTGGAGGCAGAGGATCGAGCTCGCAGCGTCCCAAGGCAGGAGCGATCTCACCGAGGCGGCCCGCGCACGTCTGCAGGAAGCCGAGGATCACCTGCAGGAGCTCCGCAGAGAGGAGGCGGAGCGTGTGAGCGAGGCGAAGGAGCTGCGGGCCGAAATGCTCGCCCCTGGTTCGGGAATAGATCCTGCGCTCCAGACCTCTTCCCTTTTGCGCGCCCTCGACGCCTTCATCTCCGGCGACGATACCGGAGAACAAGAGCAGAATCGTAGGGAGCAGGCTCTGCGGGATGCGGAGGAGGAGCTGGAGCGGCTCAAGAGCGAAGAGCAATCTGAGCTCTAGTGTCAGGGGAGTTATAGAGTCAGGGAAGCTGGCGGGAGAGCTCCTTGCCCACGTGTTTCCCGAACTCCTTGAACGCAGCCGAAATGGCACTCTGCAAGTTCTGTCCGTTGGCGCTCTTGGAGACCGTGCCGGAGTCATAGAGGATGATACCGGAGGGAAGATCCGCCGCTTTTACGTCGCCGGAGACCTGTACCGAGTAGCGCCCTCCCTCGTCATTGAAATCGCTTATATAGGCCGAGCCGAATATCAGACGCTCGAAACGGTTGCCGCGTTCGTCGGTGAATTTACTCATGATCTCTGCATCGCTCCCCTCGAGCAGCTCGGAATTCAGGGAAACGGTACTCACATTGAAATTCTCGTTTCGAAGCACCTCGATGATGCCGGTGGTAATTTCTGATTGGGGTAAGGGATTTCCGCCGTTGTCGAAACCCATTACCCACACCGCCGTGGGGATCTCCGTGGCACGCGAGGTTACCGTGTAGGAGAAGGAGAGTCGTTGCCGTGAGGCGGCTGCCCGCAGCTCTTCACTCTTCCTGCTGAATCCTTCGGGCAGATTCTCGAGCGATGTAAGCGGCTGCAGTATTTCCTCTATGTCGAGCATGAATGTGACCGTGTCGGAGCCCACGAAGCGGGGCGCCGGGCGTACGAACTCGGCTATACCGGCGTCGTTGGTAATCACCGAAGCCTCCTCTGCTTCTCTCTCACCGTTGCCTGTTACGACACGGTAGCGGACGGCAAGAGGGACTTCTTTGAGACCGTTCTCCTTCTCCGCTCCGCTCGAGACCTTGCACCGAAAGGATGTTGAGAAGGATTGGCGAACGTATCCCACGAGGTTGTTGTTCAACCGCTCCAGTCTTATCGCCTCGATTGCCGCGAGGGCACTGTCGATGTTTCTCTCGTAGGCCGCCTCGGCATCCGGAATATCCTCATGCACCGCAGAGGCGGCAGCCTCGATGTACCTCGCCACTGCGCGGTAGAGCTGCCCTTCGGAGCGGAGCTCATCCCCCCGACGCTCTAAGCTCTCGACCGCCGACAACTTTTTGTTGAATAATCTTCGTAGCCGGCTCTTCTGTGAGAGCAGCTCCTCCTTTTCGTATGAACCGAGCAGGTAGACGTTGACGAGAGTGCCTCGCCGCTCGATATAGGTATCTTTTACGGTGAAGCCGGGCGTGGAGACCCCCGCATCGCGGCGGATGCTACGTGTGAGCTCGGCGCGGTATTCGTTCAGCGCCTCTCTCGCCTCTACCGGAGTGTCGGACTCTATCTCGATTCCGATGAATGAAATGATAGAGGAGACGAGAGCCTCCGAGGCCTTGACCTTCGCCTCTCCTTCATCTCCCCCAGACTCAGAGCCGGCTCCTACGAAATAGACCTTTTCCCTGGTATCCTCGGGAGGAGATACTATCCAATCGGGCACCTCCTCTTGGCTCTCGACCTCGGAAGGACCGGTTGCGCATCCCGCGAGCGTGAGCAGCAAAACAATGAGCAATGGAGCCGCAGCAATGAGAAATCGTTTCACTGTTCTCTCTTTCCTCCTACATTCCGGTGTTGAAGGCGATGGTATCTCCCCGTTGGTAGACAAGGAACATATCTTCGAGACCATGTACCTGCTCGGCCGTTTCGAACACGGACTCCTCGAGCTCGGTAACGCTTCCGATGAATCGAATTTCGTATATCGTCCTTTCAGAAGTCGTCTTGGTCCTCTCTATAAATTCGACCTCTTTTTCGAAGCGCTTTACAAATTTAGCAAGGGTCTCATCGTTGTAGGTGCTCTCCAGCTCTATCGTATAGGGGAGGCCGTCCCGTAGGCGCTGAAAACCGCTCGAACGCAGCGACTCGAGGCCGTTCTCCATGGCCCGCCGCACCGTCTCTTTTACGGATCCGTCTACCGCATCCCTTATGCTCTTCGTGCTCATCGTAGCCGAGGGGCTGGCCGAGGAGCTGCGTGCCCACTCCTCTCCGGTTGAGGTATGGAAGAAGAGAAGCGAAACGGCGGATGTGGCAAAGTAGCTATTCCCCTCCTTACTCGTTTTGGTATTCAGCATGAGCTCTACATAGATATCCGAGTCGAAGGTCTCCGCACTCCAGCGAAGGGAAGAGATCCGTCCGTCCGTCTCATTTTGATAAAGGTCCGCGCGCTCCCGCAAGAACCGCCGTACCTGCTCATACGGCACGAAACCGAGATTTTTCTCGGCAAGGTAGCCGTTCGCCGCTTCCACCGCCTCTCTCGCCGCGGAGGAATCGGCATCATCCTCTCCGGGATATACGAGATACGACATGGACTCGAGTATCTTTGCGAGCCGGCGCCGCTTCTCTTCCGAGAGCTCTTGCGGCGGCAACGGTTCCTCGGAGAGAGCCTTTGCGGTTCTCGCCTCTTTTTTTTCACTCTCTTGCTCCGCACCTCTCTCGGGCTCTTCCGATGCTTCTCCGGCCTCCTTCTCCTCCGCCTCTTGCCTCTTCATTCCCTCATCGATATCGGGAGCCTCTACCACCGGAGGTGCGCTTGTACATGATGCTGCAATGATCCACACGAGGGTCGCGAAGAGATAGGGCGTAATGTTCCGCCATGCAGTGGCTATACGATCGTTGTTCATTCTTCTATCCTTTCACACTCATTCCGAAACCCGCAAACGGGCCGATTTCATCAGCAGCATCATCCACCAAGCTCTTCCATGCGGCACCCCCGAGCTCGAAAAACACCCGCATGCTCCCGAACAGGAGGACGGAGAACTGCACCTGGCACAGCCCGCCGTACTGATAGAGATCGACAGTCGAGCCGAATCCGACCGAGGGAGAGATGCGCAATCTCCTGTTGTACCAGTTGAGTTCGCCCCCTACATATACCCGCATCGGAGAATAGCCGGAAGGCCTTGCCTCTTTCGACGCGCTCACGTATTCCGCAGCGATAAACGGTCTCATGGAGTAGAGGCCGCGGGCGAGCGTTGCACGTACCCCCGTCGAGAGAAGCCCGGCTGCATTCCTCCCTTCTTTATCAATGCTAACATCTCCGAGGCTCGGCTGTGTATACCTCGTATACGCACTCGCCTCCACTCCTAACCTGCGGACCCGTCTGAGTGCGGTGCCCTCGGCGGGCACCTCGGCGCCGGTGAGGACCGTCAGCTCCGCCACATGTGCGTAGGTTCTCCTGACAACCGCGCGAAAATTACCGTTCTCCTGCTTAGCGGTAAAATCGTCGCCGGCGAGCACTCCCTCTACCTTTCCCGCATCTATTATGGGAATGCCCGCATATACGTCGAGGATGCGGACCTCATCGATCCGTTCCGGCTCTCGATCTGCGTCGAAGACTTCTTCGGCGAGAAGAGGAGAAAGAGTGAAAAAACCGCATATGAGCAGAAATGAAAGAATGTCAGTTTTTCCCGACAAGGCCCGTTGCACTCCTCAAGACCAGAAGTTGCTGTACTAGAATATCTTCACGGGCCGAGTCCGTCACACGAATACTCATATCCATAGTACCGCTGATGCTCCTTCCCGAAGAGGCGATGAGAGAGAGATCACGTGTGCCGCTCACCGAAATCTCGTTGCCCTCCTTGTACACGGTGAAACAGAACTTCTCTCCCTCGTAGGTCTCTTTGAGGGGAATGGCGAGGAGCTCTCCCCTCTCATCCGTCAGAATAAGTTCGGCATCACGGACAGCTCCCCTGGAGCGGATGCAGACATCGAGCTCCTCCCACTGCTCGTCGAAAGAGGCGAGGAGATCGGAGGATCCGGGTGAGATGCTCCGGCCGTCTGAGGAGCTGCGTCCGTTTTCGTAACCTTCGGCAATGTAGACCGCATCCGCACCGTACTCGCGGAGGGCGTTGCGGGAGAAGACCTCTTCGTCCGCGGAGAACTCTCCCCCGCCGTTCTCGTAGTAGAGGCCGAACTCGTCGATGATGCCGCGGAAGCCCTCCTTACCGCCTATGACCGTAAGCGCATCGCCGGGCGGCTCTTCCGGTGAGTAGGCGACCGTTTCGATGTGGACGAGATCTCCATCGGCGTACCACTTTACCGTGGCGGAATCGACCCTCCGGCCGGAGGCGTACTCACGGCCTTCCGTGTGCGGAATGAAGGAGAGAGTCAACTCCCGGAGCTCGTACATGTCTATCCGCTGAGCATACACGGGGTTCTCGAGTCCAGCGAGTGCGAATGAAGGGCTTCCGTCCCTTTGAACGGCGAGCCGCAGGAAGGCATCCGCATCGCTCTCGACGGTTCTTCGGTCATAGACCGAGACGAGAGCTCTCGAAGCATCGATGCCGCCCGACTCATCGGACTCGGGCCGACTGAACATAGCCACGAGAGTAATGGAGAAGGGGGTAATGCCGCCTGCCGTGTACGAGAGCAGAGAAGTATTACCTTCGATTGAGCTCCCGGGCTTCAACCTGTAGCCGAAGAGATCTCCGTAGACGGAGGGCGGGGCTTCGCCGACTATGTCGAACGGAGCGGCGGCCTGTCCTACATTCTTCGCGCTCCCCCTGAGGTGGAGGAGGTGAAGATATGAATCCTCGGGCCTCAACTCCTGCGGATTGAGGGGGGCATCCTCCTGCACGTAGAACTGCACCCGAGCAGAGACCGAGCTCGAAAAGGAGTAGCTGTCGCCGAGCTCTTCGGGCGGAGGGAAGGGGTAGACCTCGAGGCCGATGCTGTAGACTCCCTCGGCCTCGGGCGCTTTCCACACAAAACCTTCGGAGTACTTAGACAGCGGCCCCTCCTCGAGGGGCTTTCCGTCACGGGTCCAGCGGACCCATGCATTGTCCGCCATAGATACACGGGGAACGATTACCCCGCCGGACTCCGGCTTGAGCGCGGAAGGTGGGTATGTTTCGAGCCTCTCGATTACCGGCTGCTCTTCGGTCATGAAAACGGGAATCTCCCGCTCGCTGAGGATCTCCTCGTTCTCGCCGTACAGAGTGACGAGGAGGAAGTAGAGCCCCTCATCCTCGCCGATAAAATCAATCGAAGGAAGCGGTAGTACGGTGAGAGGATCTTCGATGCTGAGGGTTTCGATTACGGTGTCGTCCGCGCTCCTCACCTCGACCTCGAGCCGTCGCAGGAGGAGATCTTCGTCGGGAGAGGGAATAGAGAGCTGTACCGACTCGCCCGGCGGTATTATGCCGCCGGATCGAACGGAGGTCTGCACCATGAGCGCCTCCTGCTCTGCTCCGGTGGGCGAGACGAGGGCGTTTTCGCAGGAGAGCAGACCCGCTGCGAGCACACACGCGGCAGCGAGCGAGAGCATATGCCGGCCGCCGAATTGTCGTGTATTCGCCCCCATTTTTTCGATCGTGCTTCTCCTTTCAGTCAAACCTAACTAATCGAACATGGAATCCGGCATGGAACCTCCGCCGAATCCCTCTCCCTCGCCGAACGGATCGTCGAGCAGCGATGGGCCTCCGCCGGTTGCCTCGTGAAGTTTCTGATACAGCCTGAGCAGGTAGTAGGTCTCGGAGAGCTGCCTCTTTACCCGTCTCGACTCGTTGCGGAAGTTCCTGAAGAACCGCTCCGAGCTCGTGCTCGAGTCGATCATCCCGTGTCCGATGCCCTGCGAGTGGTACTTCTCGAGGGTCTGCAAGCGGAAGAAGACGTGCTCGAACATGGGAAGGATGCTCCGCATGCGCACCACCGCCGGAGAGACTTGGCTCTTCGCCTTGAAGGCCGTTCCCAGACTGCCGACCTCTCCGCCCTCGAAACGCTCGAGCGTTTTACGATGTCCTTCGAGCTCACCGTAGGCATCCTCGAACTTCGGCAGATAACGCATGTAACGGCGGCCGTAACTCTTTATAAAGGTGGGAGCACCCCGTTTGAAGACTTCGAGACGAGTCTTCTCCCACTCGCTTTTGTAGCTTTCGAGCTGTGACGGATCGACACTGACTGTTTCCACACCCTGCTCGGTGAGCTTTTCCACAACCTGTCCCGGCTCGGAGTAGTAGGAGCTCTGCTCCTTCTCGTCGGTGACCGCTACACGACCCTCATCGCAGGTAACGAGCACACTCCCTTCGGGACTTATCGTGACATCGAACGAGGTGCCGCGCACCCCCATGACGGCGCTCTCGGTGCGGACGCGGAAAGCCTCGTTTCCCGACAGCTTCTTTACCTTGTAGGCCATCGATCCCGCCATGGTGGAGAACTCGGTCTCCCTGCGCTCTTCGGTCTCTACACCTTCGAAGTAGAAGGAGGTGTCCGGCTGCACCTGCACGACGGCGCCGCTGCCGGAGCCCGAGCTCAAGGCCATCTCGACGAAGCCGCTCGGCCCCGTCTCGACCATGTCGAACTCCTCAACGGTAAAACCGATATCCACCCTGCCGGCCCCTATCTTCGACCCGTCTCGGTACAGCTCGACAGTCCCCTCCATGTAGACAATCTCTGCAGCCGGCGGCGCGGCAAAGCCCACCGCAGCTGCGCTCAAGAGTATAATAATCATGATCGTGTGGGAGCGCAGGACTCGAGCACCAAAGGGATTTATAGACATACAGCTCTCCTTCTTACCTAAATATACCACTAATTAGCCCTGAGTTCCAAAAACCGAGACGAATTTACGGAAACTCAGCTCCTCTCCTCCGCCCAGAGCTTTACCAGGTGCAGTATCGTCTCCGTAGCCTCCACCATGGTGTCTACCGAGGCCCATTCGTGCGTGCTGTGGAAGTTGTGCCCTCCGTTGAACACGTTCGGCGTAGGTATACCCATTTCGCTCAGACGCGCACCGTCCGTCCCCCCGCGGATAATAGTGTGGACCGGTTCGACGCCGGCTGCCCGGACCGCACGATCGAGAAGCTCCATGCCCCGGGGCTCCTTATCGGTGTACTCCCGCATGTTCGAGTACATCCGCTTCGACTCCAGCTTCACCTCCCCTCCCGGAAAGGCAGCCTCCACCGCCTCAGCAATGGAGTGGAGAGCCGAAAGACGCCGGTCCATCCCCTCCTTCTCGAAGTCGCGGAGGTAGACCTCCAACTCGGCCTCGTCGAGACCTCCCTTGATCTCGAAGGGCGCATAGTAGCCGTACCTCCCGTCGGTGGCCTCGGGAGATTCGGCCCGGGGAAGCATGGAGACGAAGGATGCGGCCATGGTCACCGCGTTCACCAACTTTCCCCTTGCTTGGCCGAGATGGATCACGCTGCCGATGAAGCGGATGCGTGAGACATAGGCATTGAAGCACTCCCCCTCGATGACGCCGCGTTTACCCCCATCCATCGTGTAGCAGTACTCCGCGTGGAGTCCGTCTACTGGGAAGAGATTCATCCCCTTGCCGGTCTCCTCGTCAGGAGTAAAGATGAACTCCAACTCGCCGTGGGGGTAGTCCGGGTGGTTCAGCAGCCAGTGGAGGGCGGTGAGGATCTCGGCTATCCCCGCCTTGTCGTCGGCACCGAGCAGCGTCGTTCCGTCCGAGGTGATTATGGTGTCGCCACGGTGCTCGGCGAGCTCGGGATATTCCCGCGGCGACAACAGTCGGCCGTCTCCGAGCTCTATGTCGCCCCCGTCGTAGTTCTCGTGCAGCTCAGGCCGGACCCCCCTGCCTCTCACGTCCGAAGAGGTGTCGACATGGGCCATAAAGCCTATTGCCGGTATATTCGCCTCTCCCGTTGCAGGCAGACGGGCGATCAGGTACCCGTGTTCATCGAGCTCTAGGTCGCTCAGTCCGAGTGTTGTGAGCTCCTCCTTCAGGAGGCGCAGCAGTTCCCACTGATTTTCGGTCGAGGGGATCTCTTCTATGTGCGGATCGCTGTTCGTATCGATCTTCGCGTATCTTAAGAGGCGATCGACGACCTCGTTTCGTATCTCGTCTCCTGCTATTTCCATACCACGTACTATACTCTCACCGTGGCCGGGAGTCAAACACCTCAGGGAGCATAAAAACCTCTGGAAACCAATAGAGGTAAAACGGTTTTGCTCCCGTCCAAGCGTTGAAAATATATGGAAATCCTACTATTTTACCTCTATGAGCATACCTACTTATCCCGATTCCGCCCCGATAGACTGGCATATGCGAGGCGACCTCCATCCGAGGCTCGTCATGCTCAAGGACGGTATCTCGGAGTTCACCTTTGCAGATCTCTACCTCTTTCGGCATAAATACCGCTACCACATCTCTCTGCTGCCCGACGGACACATCCTCATCTCCGGAGAGGAGGATGGAGAGAATTTCTTCATGCTGCCCTGCGGCGTCTCGGACATGCCGTTGCTCCATGAGCTCTTCGAGAGTCACGGCTATCTCAAGAACCTATCGGAATCGGCAGTTGAATCACAGCGGATAGAGCTGGAGAAGGCCGGTTATACCGTAGAGGAGGACCGCAACAACTTCGACTACCTCTATCTGCGCAAAAACCTCGCGCAGCTACCCGGAAAGAAACTGCACAAGAAACGGAATCTGGTGAACGCCTTCGTCAACAACTACAACTACTGCGAGCAGCGCATAACCGAAGAGAATCGCGCAGACACCCTCACGATCCTCGAGAAGTGGGTCGAGGGACGCGAGGACCGGGCGGACTACGATGCGGCAAAGGAGGCGATCGAGAAGATGGATGATCTCGAGCTGAGGGGCTGTCTGACCTATGTCGACGCTGTGCCCGCGGCCTACTCCCTGGGGGAGCCTCTCGCACGAGGAAAGACCTTCGCCGTCCACTTCGAAAAGGCTCACGGAGACTACAAGGGAATCTACCAGTTCATCAACCGTTCGTTCGCCTCCATGCTGCCCCGCCACTACGTGCATATAAACAGAGAACAGGATCTCGGAGACCCCGGTATGAGGCAGGCAAAGATGAGTTACCGCCCGAGCGGATTCGTAAAGAAATACACGGTGCGGAAATCCGCATAAACCCACAGGAGAAGAAAAGAATGGATGTTACGGAAGTATACGGAATAAATGTGTTCAACGAGGGCATCATGCGCCGGCGCCTGCCGAAACCGATATTCGAACAGCTGCAGGAGGTCCAGCACGGCGAGGCCGAGCTCTCGCTGGAGGTCGCGGAGGTGGTAGCCAATGCCATGAAGGATTGGGCCATAGAGAAGGGAGCTACCCACTACACCCACTGGTTCCAACCCCTCACCGGCCTGACGGCGGAAAAGCACGAGTCCTTCATTTCCCCGAGCGGGAGGGACAAGGTGATAATGGAGTTCTCCGGTAAGGAGCTGATAATGGGAGAACCGGACGCCTCTAGCTTTCCCAGCGGCGGCCTGCGGGCCACCTTCGAGGCGCGCGGCTACACCGCCTGGGACACCACCAGCCCCGCCTTTCTGAAGGAGGACAAGACGGGCGTGACCCTCTACATTCCCACCGCCTTCGTCTCCTACCGCGGCGAGGCGCTGGACAAGAAGGTCCCTCTCCTCCGCTCGATGGAGGCGATCAACCGCCAGGCTCTCCGCGTCCTGCGGGCCCTCGGCAACACCGGCTCCTCACGCGTCATCCCTACGGTCGGCCCCGAACAGGAGTACTTCCTGATAGACAAGGAGTACTTCTACAAACGGCCCGACCTCATGCTGACGGGGCGCACAGTCTTCGGCTCCACACCGGCGAAGGGCCAGGAGCTCGACGACCACTACTTCGGCTCTATCAAGGAGCGGGTCTCCGGATTCATGCGCGAGCTGAACACCGAGCTGTGGAAGCTCGGCATCTCCGCGAAGACCCAGCACAACGAGGTGGCCCCCAACCAGTTCGAGCTCGCCACGATTTTCGACACATCCAACGTAGCCACCGACTACAATCAACTAGTTATGGAGACGCTGCGCCGCGTGGCCATTCGCCACGATCTGATCACACTGCTGCACGAGAAGCCCTTCGACGGGGTGAACGGCTCCGGAAAACACAACAACTGGTCACTCTCCACCGACGACGGCTTCAACCTCCTCGAGCCGGGCGACGATCCGCACGACAACGCACAGTTCCTCCTCTTCCTCACCGCGGTCATTCGCGCCGTCGACGAGTACTCGGCGCTCCTGCGCATGTCCTCGGCGAACACCGGCAACGATCACCGCCTCGGCGCCAACGAGGCGCCCCCGGCGATCATCTCGATCTTCCTCGGCGAGATCCTCTCCGACATAATGGAGAAGCTCTCGAAGGGAGAGAAGGTGCAGGTGAACAACGGCGAGCACCTCGAGCTCGGCGTCACGACGATGCCGAAGATTCCCAAACACCTCGCCGACCGCAACCGAACCAGCCCCTTCGCATTTACCGGCAACAAGTTCGAGTTCCGCATGGTGCCCTCCAGCGGCTCTATCTCGGAGGCGAACACCACCCTCAACACCGCCGTGGCGGAGGTGCTCCGAGACTTCGCCGACCGGCTCGAGGCTGCAGACAACATACAAGAAACGGTAAAGGAGCTGGTGCGGGATACCTACCACAGGCACAAGCGCGTGGTTTTCAACGGTAACAACTACTCCCGGGACTGGGTAGAGGAGGCCGAGCACAGGGGCCTGCCGAACATCACCACCACCGTGGACGCCATTGCCGAAATGACGGAGGAGAGCTCGGTCGAGCTCTTCGATTCCCACGGCGTCTACAGCCGAGAAGAGCTTGCGAGCAGGCAGTCGATCTGTTACGAGAACTACGTCAAGCAGATCGCAATCGAGGCAAACGTGATGGTCTCGATGGGTCGGGCATCCATTCTCCCTGCCGCTTTCGCCTATTCGGAGAGTCTGGCCAATTCTATCTCGGCCCTCCACCAGGTGGATCCGCAACTCGACTCCTCCACGCAGCGCAAGACCCTCGAGAAGCTCCTCGGCGCCATCGGCGCCTTCGACGAGGAGCTCGACACTCTTGCTAGTCTGCTCGACGAGGGACGTAAGCTCGATGATGCCGGCTACGAGCAGGCGCGTTTCTACCGCTACCACATCTTCGAGCAGATGAAGCTGGTGCGGAGCAGCGGCGATACGCTGGAGACGATCGTCCCCCGAGATAAGTGGCCCTTCCCCTCCTACGAGGAGATGCTCTTCAGACTGTAATCTTTTCCGGTCTCCGGCCTATTCTTTTATTCGGGCTGTCTTGCCTGTTCCGGTCTCCGGCCTATTCGGGCCGCCAAGTGATCGAATAGACGAGAGGCTCGCGAAGGGTCGCGGCTCGGAGGAAGGGGATGACGGCTTCGGCGACCCTGCCCCGGCCTTCACCCTCCTCCACCTCCGAGAAACCGCGGAGCTCGGTGATCTCACCGTCCACCTCCACCTCGATGCGCGCCTCCCTGCGACGCAGAACCTTTCGGATCGTCTCCACGTCCTCATAATCGCCGAGGGCGTACTCCATCATATCCACGTACTCCTGCTCGCTGTAGGGGTCCGGCTGCGGTCCGAAGGTCATGAGCGTCTCCTGCTCCCGTACCCCTACGAGAGAAAAGAGGCGGGAGAAGTTCTGCGAGGTGACGCGCACGGTCAGGCTGCGCAGCGCACCGTCGGCGGAGAAGTCGACGAGGGGTTCGGTAGGGCCGCTCCTCACGAGCCCGCCCTCGGAATCCCCCGAAGCGCCGCGCATATCCGGCGATGCGAGAATCGACTCGGGATCGGAGAAGACGAAGGAGAGGTCGAGGCCTCCCTCCCCCTCGGTGAGGGCGCCGACGAAGGAGATGCCCTCGAGCTCGTCCATGGTCTGCTCTATCTTCTCTATGTCGAAGGCGGAGAACTGCCGATCTTCCATCTCTCCCTCGATAAAGCCCGCGGAGACATCTTTGAGGTACTGCACGAACATGGGGTGGATGTCGATCTGCAGCCTCCCTCTGCCGCTGCCGTCGCCGTTCAGGCTCAGGTGCTGTTCCGAGGAGCAGGATGATGCGGAGAACACGGCAATGAGCAGGACCGCCGCGAGGAACCACGGGCGAGCTGCCGCGGAGTTTCGACCCCTGGCTGCAGCCCCACGCTGCACTGTTCGAGGTGTAATGGTGATCAGATCTCTCGATTTTTCATTCATAACCGAAAATGTAGCCCCTTTGAGGCGAATCGTCAACGTACGAGCCGAAGAACGCGGCTCAACCGCCGCGGGGGCCTCGCGATCGGGCCGTATTAGGGCCGGGTTCAGGCCGTGATCGGGCCGTATTAGGGCCGGGTCCGGGACTCGAAGCTTGATTTTTTGTGAGAGACCTGCATAATAGAGCCGCCCGCACACAGGAGTAGTGTATGAAAGGTCTGATTATCGCCGCAGGATACGGTACCCGTTTTCTCCCCGTCACTAAGACCATTCCTAAGGAGATGCTCCCCCTCGTTTCCAAACCCTCCATCGCCTTCATCGTCGAGGAGATGATAGAAGGGGGTATTCACGAAATCGTCGTAGTAAGCTCTCGCCGCAAAAGGGCCCTCGAAGACTATCTCGACAGAGAGGTAGAGCTCGAAGAGCTCTTTCGACGCGAGGGAGCAGACGAGAAGCTCGAGCAGATCCTGCCCCCGGAGGCACATTTCTCCTTCGTCCGGCAGCAGCGCATGATGGGGACCGGAGACGCCATGCTGCAGGCCGCCCCCCTCATCGGAGACGAACCATTCGTGGTAGCGTATCCCGACGATCTGCACTTCGGCAGCCCCTCGCTCACACGGCAACTCATCGATGAGTATGAGAAGAGCGGGGAGTCGGTAATGGCCACCCTGCACGATCCGCCCGACCTGAACCGGTACGGTATCCTCGAGGTCGCCGAGGACGGGCGGCACGTAACGGATATTGTAGAAAAGCCGGCTCCCGGCGAGGAGCCGAGCAGGGAGGCTTCGATCGGCCGTTATCTCTTTACTCCGGACATCTTTTCTCTTTTGAGAGAGGGTTGGGAGGCACATGACGGTATGGGAGAATACTACCACACCTTTGCACTGAAGGAGATGATGCGCAGAGGCAGCGTAGTCCATCATCCGATCGAGGGGAAAAGGCTGGACACCGGCACTCCGGAGGGCTATTTAGAGGCTATACTGAGCTACGCCTCTTCGGACCGATCCCTTCGAAAGGTAATCGAAGACTTTTCCGCCGGGAGATAGTGGGAGATAGTATGAGCATGTCGCTACTCCCATGGGCGCTCTTCTACGTCTTCATTCCCGCACTCATCATCTACCTCGCCTACCGTATCGACCACATCAGCAAGCTCGGGACCATTGTGGTGGCATATGGTGTAGGACTCCTGATCGGCAACATCGGGGTCCTCCCCGAAGATATCGAAACGCTGCAGAATACCCTCGTCACCTTTACCGTTCCCGTCGCACTGCCGCTTCTCTTCTTCTCCATAGACCTCGGCAAGTGGAGGGGACTCGCGAAGAAGAGCGTGCTCTCGCTTGCGGCGGCCCTCGTGTCGATAACCGCCGCCTCATTTCTCAGCTTCTTCCTCTTGAGCGAGCTTATCGGAGAACAGGCGTGGCAGGCCGGCGGCATGCTCGTCGGAGTCTACACGGGAGGGACGCCCAATCTCGCCGCCATAGGCAATGCCCTCGACGTCGACCCGCTCACCTACGTCTCGGTGCATGGTTCGGATGTGGTCGCCTCTGCCTTCGTTCTTCTCTTCTTCATCACCGCCGCTCCTAAACTCTACTCTAAGATACTCCCCCCGTTTCCACACTCCGAGGAGGATGAGGAGGATCATCACGAATTCAGCCCCTATTTCGACTTCGGCAACCGCTTCGCGTTCAGAGACATGGCAATCGCACTTCTCCTCTCGCTCCTCATATTCGCCGTGGGAGGCTCTTTTACCCTCTTTCTGCCCGATGTGGCGGCGCTGCCTGCGGCGATACTGACTATTACCACCCTCGGTGTCGGAGCCTCATTCGCGCCCCGGGTCCGCACTCTGCGCAACTCATTTCAACTCGGATATTACCTCATACTCATCTTCTCGCTCACCGTCAGCTCGATGGCGAACGTGAGAGAGCTCAGCATGACTGCCCCCCTCATCCTTCTCTACGTGGCGATACTGCTGATACTCGTCTCCATCATTCATGTACTGCTTTCGGCGATTTTACGCATAGATGTGGACACTCACATCATTACCGCCACCAGTTTCATTTTCTCCCCACCCTTCGTACCGGTGGTTGCAGCGGCACTCGGCAACCGGAAGGTGATCATTTCCGGAATCATCACCGGAGTCACCGGTTGGGTACTGGGGAACTACCTCGGCTTTGCCGTGGCTTATTCACTCAAGGCCATTGGATAGGAGAACACGCATGTCGGAACCGATACGCATTGTAGAAGTAGAGCCCGGAAGCAGGGAGGAGAAGAGCTTCATCTCTCTGCCTTTCACCATCTACCGGGACAATCCTCACTACGTTCCGTGGTTCAACAAGCAGATGCGGAATATCATCGCACGACGGCACCCCTACTTCGAGCACTCGGACGGCGAGTTTTTTCTCGCCCTCCGCAACGAAGAGCCGGTCGGACGGATCGCCCTCCTCGAACCGAGGAAGTACAACGATTACCGCAACCGCCGGGATGCCCGTTTCTACTTCTTCGAGGCTAAGGACGATATCGAGGTAACCCGCGCCATGTTCCGCCACGCCGAGGAGTGGGCCAAAGCCCGCAACCTCGACAAGCTCATCGGCCCCCAGGGATTCTCGAGCTTCACCGGCAGCGGGATCCTGATCGACGGCTTCGACCATACCGCCTCCATGACCATGATGCCCTACCACCTTCCCTACTACCAGGAGCTGCTCGAGGCCTACGGTTTCAAGAAGTACAAGGACTACTACAGCGCCCACATGGACACGAGGACCCAGACTCTCCCCGCAAAGTACCAGCGCATCGCCGACATAAGCCTCAAGAGGGGACGATTCTCCGTGCCCAAGCTCTCGAAGAAGGAGCTGAAGAAGGTGGCCGACGAGGTCGGCAAAATCTACAACAACTCCTGGGAGGATCACGACGATTTCGTTCCCCTCAGCGATGCCGAGCTCGAGCAGTTGAAGGAGGAGCTGCTGATGGTGACCGAACCATCGCTCGTGAAGGTCATCCGCAGCGGCTCGGACATTGCCGGCTTCGTTCTCGCCTTCCCCGACATCAGCAAAGCCCTGATCAAATCGAAGGGGCGCTTCAATCTCCTGACCCTCCTCTCGATAATGAGGGAGAAGAAGAGGACACAGAAGTTTCTCATCAACGGCCTCGGCATCCTTCCCGAATACCGAAAGACCGGCGGCATCGCCGTCCTCTTCAGCGAGATCCGCAACTCGCTCAGGGACCACAACATCAAGAGCGCAGAGCTCACCCAGATCGCCGAGACCACCGACCTCATGATGAGCAACATCGACAAGTTGAACGCCAAAATATACAAAACCCACCGGATATACCAGAAACCGGTGGGCTGAACTCGTACGAGATGGGGTAGGACCGTTCGGGCTCGGCCGAAAAGCTGAGGCAGGGCCGAT